>NZ_JBSGBF010000082.1:0-35544 GCF_053601115.1 Streptomyces sp. NPDC004788 | reverse complement strand
GCACCCACACCGTGGGTGCCGCCCTCTCGCGTACGCGTACGGGCCGGCGCGCGGCTCAGCTGCGCGGCACGGCCTGTCCGCTCGCCCCGTCCACCACCGTCCGGCCGTCCAGCGGCGCGTCGAGCGTCACCGTCTTCGTGATCTCGACGGCGATCGCGATGCACGCCTTGCCCGGCTCCGTCGGCTTCTCGGCGATCCGTACGGTCACCTTCTGCGGGGTCTCGGCCGCCGTCACCGTGTACGTGCTGCACACCCCGCCCCAGAAGGTCACCGACAGCTGCCGGCCGCCCGCGTCCGTCCGGTACGCGCTGATCTGCCGCTCCGGCACCGCCGGCGGCGCCGACTGCGCGGGCGGCCTCAGGTACCGGTCCTCCACCGCGGTCCGCACCACCGTGTACGGCTTGGTGCCGGGCTGCTCCCGCGCCTCGAACAGCCACGCCGGTACGAGGGATGCCTCGCCGCCCACGTCCTGAGCGGCGAGCCCGAAGACGGCGCCGGTGACGGTGACGACGTGCGGCTCCGGCGCCGGGCAGGAGGAGTCCGCCCGGCTCGGGTCGCCCTCGCCCTGCGCCTTGCCCGCCGGCGGGTCGATCGCGCAGCCGCCGATCGCGGCCGGGCCCGCGCCCTTCGCGTCCCTGTTCAGCTCGTCCAGGGCCTGCTTCGCCCCGATCACCGGATACGTGGCGCCCTTGGCCGGTTCGAGCAGCCGCCCGCTCCCGGCCACCACGGAGCCGTCGGGGCCCACCTGGATGCCGGTCGACCAGCCGTACGTGGGCAGGCCGTCGACGACCGGGTCGGCGTTGACCACCCGTACCGAGCCGTTCATGATCTGGCTCGCGTCCAGCTTGGCGTCGTCCTGGCCGATCGCCTTGAGGACCGGCGCCGCCGCCGCCCTGGCCGCGGCCTCGCTCACCGGAGAGCCGCCGCCCGTCGGCGGCTTCGCCTCCCCCGGCGGCGGGCAGGCCTTGCCCTTGAGGCAGGTGTCGCCGACCGGGCCGCCGTCGTAGCGGCTCACGGTCCAGCTTCCCGGCGCCCGCTCGGACACGTCGAGCCGCAGCCCGTTGCTGTCCTTCTCCGGCGTCAGCTGCCACACCCCGGACACCAGCCGGGGCGTGCCGGCGAGCCCGAGGGCGCGGGCCAGCCGGGTCACCTCGGCCGGGGTGACCCGCCCCTCGGGCCGGTGGACAGCAGCCGAGGACGGCCCGTGGGGGAGGGGACCCCGGGCCCGGTAGACGGTCCCGTCGGAACCGCTCGGGTCGGGTTCACCCGGCGCGATCCCCTGACCGCCGCCCCGCGTCGGTGCGGCGCGCACCGCCGTATCGCCGCTGTCGCCGGCGTGGCCGCCGCCGTCGCCGCTGGCCGTGGCGGCGTAGTACACGCCTCCGCCGCCCACCAGCAGCACCGCTGCCGCCGCCACCGAGGTGACAAGAAACGGGCGCTTTCCCCGCCCGGTTTCCGAACTGCTCACCGTTCGCTCCTTCCCAAGGACACCCCTGGGACGGGAACGAGGGTCAACCGGTTCCGGTTCTGTGCTCAGATCCCGTACTCGGGGGTCGCGGCGATCAGCCGCGCCGACGCGGCCGGCACCTTCACGCCGTGGATCAGCGCGGGAGAGACCGGAGCGGCCTGCGGAACGGAGTCGGGGACCCAGTGCGGGGCCATCCGCGCGCCGTCCCCGCACAGCTCGGCGAGGCTGAACTCGGACTCCTGCGGCTCACGAGGAGCGGGGTACACGGTCATGGCGGCACCGTACGCACGCCTCGGCATCGGGGAAAAGCCCTACTCTGGGGTAGTTTCCACTGTTCGGCTTCCGCCCCCGCAGCCGGTAGCGTGAACTGTCATTACCGTCCTTCCCCACGGGAGCATCCAGCCGTGCGTATCGCAGTCACCGGCTCCATCGCCACCGACCACCTCATGACCTTCCCGGGCCGGTTCGCCGACCAGCTCGTGGCGGACCAGCTGCACACGGTCTCGCTCTCCTTCCTCGTCGACAACCTCGACATCCGACGGGGCGGCGTGGGCCCGAACATCTGCTTCGGCATGGGCCAGCTCGGGGGCAACCCGATCCTCGTGGGCGCGGCCGGTTACGACTTCGACGAGTACCGTGCCTGGCTCGACCGGCACGGCGTCGACACCGCCTCCGTCCGCATCTCCGAGGTGCTGCACACCGCGCGCTTCGTGTGCACCACGGACAAGGACCACAACCAGATCGGCTCCTTCTACACCGGTGCCATGAGCGAGGCCCGGCTGATCGAGCTCAAGGCCGTCGCCGACCGCGTGGGCGGTCTCGACCTGGTCCTGATCGGCGCCGACGACCCCGAGGCGATGCTGCGCCACACGGAGGAGTGCCGGACCCGCGGGATCCCGTTCGCCGCCGACTTCTCGCAGCAGATCGCGCGCATGGACGGCGAGGAGATCCGCACGCTGCTCGACGGCGCGACCTACCTCTTCTCCAACGAGTACGAGAAGGGCCTCATCGAGTCGAAGACCGGCTGGACGGAGGAGGAGATCCTCGGCCGCGTCGGCCACCGGGTCACCACCCTCGGCTCGCGCGGTGTCCGCATCGAGCGCGTCGGCGAGGACCCGATCGAGGTCGGCTGCCCGGAGGAGGACGCCAAGGTCGACCCGACCGGCGTCGGCGACGCCTTCCGCGCCGGCTTCCTGACCGGTCTCGCGTGGGGCGTCGGCCTGGAGCGCGCGGCGCAGGTCGGCTGCATGCTGGCCACGCTGGTGATCGAGACGCTGGGCACGCAGGAGTACACGCTGCGCCGCGCCAACTTCATGGAGCGCTTCACCAAGGCGTACGGCGACGAGGCCGCCGCCGAGGTCCAGGCCCACCTGGGCTGACCCGCACGGACCGCTACGGAGCCCCGGGGCGCGCGCCCCGGGGCTCCCGCGCGTCCGCGGGCTACGACACGCGTCGCACCACGTACGCCGTCCCGCCCTTCGGCCACGCCTCCTCGCCGACGTACTCCTGCCCCCGCATCTCGCACCACGCCGGGATGTCGAGGCGCGCCGCCTCGTCGTCCGAGAGGACCGTCACCGTGGCGCCGACCGGGACGTCGCCGATGACCTTGGCGAGTTCGATGACCGGGATCGGGCAGCGGCGGCCGAGGGCGTCGACCACGAGGGTGCCGGAGCTCTCCTCGGGCGCGGCGAACATCGCCGACGGGGCGCCGAGGCGGTCGCGCACGGAGGCCACCACGCCCGGGAGGACGGCGAGGAAGCGGTCCACGTCCTCCTCCGTGGTGCCGGTCGGCAGCGAGACCCGGACGTTGCCCTCGCTCAGCACCCCCATCGCGCGCAGCACATGGCTGGGCGTCAGCGTCGAACTCGTGCACGACGAACCGGACGAAACGGAGAAACCCTCCCGGTCGAGCTCGGCGAGCAGCGTCTCCCCGTCGACGTAGAGACAGGAGAAGGTGACGAGATGGGGGAGCCGCCGCAGCGGGTCGCCCACCACCTCCACGTCCGGCACCAGCTCCGGCACCCGCGCCCGGATCCGGTCCACCAGCGCCCGCAGCCGCGCCGACTCGGCCGCCGCCTCCGCCCGTACCGCCCGCAGCGAGGCCGCCGCCGCCACGATCGCCGGCAGGTTCTCGAAACCGGGCGCCCGCCCCGACTCCCGTTCGTCCGACGGGCCTTGAGGGGCGAACCGGACACCCTTGCGCACCGCGAGCAGCCCGACCCCCGCCGGCCCGCCCCACTTGTGCGCGCTCGCCGCGAGCAGCGACCAGCCCACCGGCACCGGCCCCCAGCCCAGCGACTGCGCCGCGTCCACGAGGAGCGGCACCTCCGCCGCCCGGCAGGCCGCCGCGACCTCCGCCACCGGCTGCTCGGTGCCCACCTCGTGGTTGGCGGACTGCAGACAGGCAAGGGCGGTACGGGAGTCGAGCGCCTCCGCAAAGACCTCCGGGTCCACCGCGCCCGAGCGCCCCACCGGCACCTTGGTCACCGTCCCGCCCGCCGCCGCGTGCGCCTCGCCGGCGTGCAGCACGGAGGAGTGCTCGACCGCCGACACCACGAGCCGCTCCCCGGCCCGCCGGCGCCCCGCGAGCGCCCCGGCGACGCCCGCGTGAACCGCGCGTGTCCCCGAAGGAGTGAACACCAGCTCGTCGGGCCGGCAGCCGACCGCCTCCGCCGCGGCCTCCCGCGCCGCGTCGAGCAGCATCCGGGCCCGCCGCCCCTCCCGGTACAGGCGGGCCGGATCGGCCCAGCCCTCGTCCAGGGCGGCGAGCAGCGCCTGACGGGCGACGGGGTGCAGCGGAGCCGCCGATGCGGCGTCGAAGTACGGCATCCCGCCACGCTATCCCCGCCGCCGCCCGCCCGGTTCCCTGCCCGCCGCCCGTGCCGTTCCCCGCCCGCCGCCCGCCCGGTTCCCTGCCCGCCGCCCACGCCCTTCCCGCTCCGCGCGACTCCCCGTCAGAAGCCCGGTCCGCACCGGCGACAGGCGCGGCGCACACGGCCGTTCGGCCCCCCGCGTCACGCTTCCAACGCGCCGGAGTCCACCCCTTCGGGGGCCCGGACGGCGCGTTGGGCACCCTCCCCGCGCGACCCCAAATAGCGTCCAGTAGGGTTTGGTCCGCATAAACATCCAAACCCCTGCCCGCGGCCGGGGCGGCGACCGACCAGCGAGACGGACGGCCGTGGCAGCCGACCTCGCGGGCCGAGACTCTCGGGAAGGCGCTACGTGAGTCCCAACGGCTCCGACCGCTCGTCGCGGCGCCCGATGCGGCGGAAGCTGCCGCAGGTGCTGACTGCGGGCCTGATCCTGGCGACAGCCACCGGCTGCTCGTACAACTGGGAAGACTTCCCCCGCCTTGGTATGCCCACCCCGGTGACGGAGGAGGCTCCCCGGATCCTCTCCCTGTGGCAGGGTTCCTGGGCCGCCGCGCTCGTCACCGGCATCCTGGTGTGGGGCCTGATCATCTGGGCCACCATCTTCCACCGGCGCAGCCGCACCAAGGTCGAGGTACCTCCGCAGACCCGTTACAACATGCCCATCGAGGCGCTGTACACGGTCACGCCGCTCATCATCGTGTCGGTGCTCTTCTACTTCACCGCGCGCGACGAGTCCAAGCTCCTCGAGCTCACCCCGAAGCCGGCGCACACGATCAACGTGGTCGGCTACCAGTGGAGCTGGGGCTTCAACTACGTCGAGAACGTGCCCGGTGTGCCCGGCGACGCCCAGAAGGCTCCGAACCTCGCGGCGATTCCGGACAAGTTCAAGGCCGACTTCCCGGCGAACGCGGGCGGCGTCTACGACGCCGGCATCCCCGGCACCCGGAACCCGCAGACCGGCAACCCGGGCCCGACCCTGTGGCTGCCGAAGGGCGAGAAGGTCCGGTTCGTCCTGACCTCGCGTGACGTCATCCACTCCTTCTGGGTGGTGCCCTTCCTGATGAAGCAGGACGTCATCCCGGGTCACACCAACGCCTTCGAGGTCACCCCGACCCAGGAGGGCACCTTCCTCGGCAAGTGCGCCGAGCTGTGCGGTGTCGACCACTCCCGGATGCTCTTCAACGTCAAGGTGGTCTCCCCGGAGCGCTACCAGGCGCACCTGAAGGAGCTTGCCGCGAAGGGGCAGACCGGCTACATCCCGTCCGGCATCGCTCAGACGGACCCGGCCCGGAATGCGGAGAAGAAGAAGCTGTGAGCATTCTCAACGAACCCCACGGGGCGGCCGCGGCTGAGGACTCGTACGAGAACGAGCTCCCGGTACGCCGCAAGCAGCCCGGCAACGTCGTGGTCAAGTGGCTCACCACCACCGACCACAAGACGATCGGCACGATGTACCTGCTGACGTCGTTCGTGTTCTTCATCATCGGCGGCATCATGGCGCTCTTCATGCGCGCCGAGCTTGCCCGTCCGGGCACGCAGATCATGTCGAACGAGCAGTTCAACCAGGCGTTCACGATGCACGGCACGATCATGCTGCTGATGTTCGCGACGCCGCTGTTCGCCGGTTTCGCGAACTGGATCATGCCGCTGCAGATCGGCGCGCCCGACGTGGCGTTCCCGCGGCTGAACATGTTCGCCTACTGGCTGTACCTCTTCGGCTCGATCATCGCCGTGGCCGGCTTCCTCACCCCGCAGGGTGCCGCCGACTTCGGCTGGTTCGCCTACTCCCCGCTGTCGGACGCCGTCCGCTCGCCGGGTGTCGGCGCCGACATGTGGATCATGGGTCTGGCCTTCTCCGGCTTCGGCACGATCCTCGGCTCGGTCAACTTCATCACCACGATCATCTGCATGCGCGCTCCGGGCATGACGATGTTCCGCATGCCGATCTTCACCTGGAACGTGCTGCTGACCGGTGTCCTGGTCCTGCTCGCCTTCCCGGTCCTGGCGGCCGCGCTGTTCGCCCTGGAGGCGGACCGCAAGTTCGGTGCCCACGTCTTCGACGCGGCCAACGGCGGAGCGTTGCTCTGGCAGCACCTCTTCTGGTTCTTCGGACACCCAGAGGTGTACATCATCGCCTTGCCCTTCTTCGGCATCATCTCCGAGGTCATCCCGGTCTTCAGCCGTAAGCCGATGTTCGGCTACATCGGTCTGGTGGCCGCGACCATCGCGATCGCCGGTCTGTCCGTGACCGTGTGGGCCCACCACATGTACGTCACCGGTGGCGTGCTCCTCCCGTTCTTCTCCTTCATGACGTTCCTCATCGCCGTTCCGACCGGCGTGAAGTTCTTCAACTGGATCGGAACGATGTGGAAGGGCTCGCTGTCCTTCGAGACCCCGATGCTCTGGGCCGTCGGCTTCCTGGTCACCTTCACCTTCGGTGGTCTGACCGGCGTCATCCTGGCCTCGCCCCCGATGGACTTCCACGTCTCCGACTCGTACTTCGTCGTGGCGCACTTCCACTACGTCATCTTCGGCACCGTGGTCTTCGCGATGTTCTCCGGCTTCCACTTCTGGTGGCCGAAGTTCACCGGCAAGATGCTGGACGAGCGCCTCGGCAAGATGACCTTCTGGACGCTGTTCGTGGGCTTCCACGGCACCTTCCTGGTGCAGCACTGGCTGGGTGCCGAGGGCATGCCGCGTCGTTACGCGGACTACCTCGACGCCGACGGCTTCACCACGCTGAACACGATCTCGACGATCTCGTCGTTCCTGCTCGGCCTGTCGATGCTGCCGTTCTTCTACAACGTGTGGAAGACCGCCAAGTACGGCAAGAAGATCGAGGTCGACGACCCGTGGGGCTACGGCCGTTCGCTCGAGTGGGCGACGTCCTGCCCGCCGCCGCGGCACAACTTCCTCACCCTGCCGCGGATCCGTTCCGAATCCCCGGCGTTCGACCTGCACCACCCTGAGATCGCGGCTCTCGACCAGCTCGAGAACAAGCCTCACGAGGTGGCGGCCCTCAGCGGCGGCAAGGAGGCCGGCAAGTGAAGATCCAGGGCAAGATGTTCATCTGGCTGAGCGTCTTCGTCCTCGCCATGGCGATCGTCTATGGCGTGTGGTCGAAGGAGCCGGTCGGTACGACGGCGCTGTTCCTGGCCTTCGGTCTGTGCATCATGATCGGCTACTACCTGGCCTTCACGGCCCGGCGGGTCGACGCCATGGCGCAGGACGACAAGGAGGCCGACGTCGCGGACGAGGCCGGCGAGGTGGGCTTCTTCGCCCCGCACAGCTGGCAGCCGCTCTCGCTGGCCATCGGCGGTGCGCTCGCGTTCCTCGCCATCGCGATGGGCTGGTGGCTGCTGTACTTCTCGGCTCCGCTGATCCTCGTCGGTCTGTGGGGCTGGGTGTTCGAGTTCTACCGCGGTGAGAACCAGAACCAGTAGCAGCCGGCCGCCGGCAGCGGCACCAGCAGTACCCGGTAACACTCCGAGGGGCCCGGTCACTTCACCCGAAGTGACCGGGCCCCTCGTTTGCTCCACTCGGCGCGCCGGGCGCGAGGATCGTTCTTAACGTGAGGGCATGAACGACACGCCGCGCATTCGGACTGTTCTGAGCTGCACCCTTCTGGCCCTCACCGTCACCGCCGGTGCCACCGCGTGTGCGGGCTCCGAGGACCATCCGCTGTCGGCGAGGCCCTACGACGCGTCCGACGAGATCGCCTTCAACGCGCCCGGCGGTGGGAAGAAGGCGGACCCCGACAAGCCCCTGGAGATCACCGCCAAGGGCGACGACGGGCGGATCACCGACGTCACCGCCACCGACGGGACCGGGCACCACCTGGCCGGCGAACTCACCGCGGACGGGCGGAAATGGCGCTCCACGGCCGCTCTCGCGGCCGGTGCCCGGTACACCGTCCAGGTGGCCACCGAGGACGAGGACGGCGCTCCAGGGGCCCGTACGTTCACTTTCGAGACAGCACCGGCCAAACGGGCCCTCACCGTCACCTTCGGCCCCGAGGCGGGCACATACGGGGTCGGGCAGCCGATCACGGCCGAGCTGAGCGTCCCGGTGAAGGACAAGGCGGCCCGCGCCGTCGTCGAACGGGCCCTCAAGGTCCGCTCCACGCCCGCCGTCGAGGGCGGCTGGTACTGGGTGGACGACAAGAACCTGCACTACCGCCCGAAGGAGTACTGGCCCACCGGCGCCACCGTCACCGCCACCGGCAACCTCGACGGCCTGAAGGTCGGCGACAAGCTCTACGGCGGCGCGTCCAAGCCGCTGAAGCTCACCATCGGCGACCGCATCGAGGCGGTCGCGGACGCGAGCGAGCACTACATGACGGTGAAGAAGAACGGAGAAGTGATCAACACCATTCCGGTGACCACCGGAAAACCGGGCTTCTCCACCCGAAACGGCATCAAGGTGGTGCTCGGCAAGGAGTACTACGTCCGGATGCGGGGCACCAGCATCGGCATCTCGGAGGGCAGCTCCGACTCGTACGACCTGCCGGTGTACTACGCCACCCGGGTGACCTGGAGCGGCGAGTACGTGCACGCCGCCCCCTGGTCGGTGGGCTCGCAGGGCGTCGCCAACGTCAGCCACGGCTGCGTGGGCATGTCGACCGGCAACGCCGCCTGGTTCTACGAGAACGTGCGCCCCGGCGACATCGTCCAGGTCGTCAACAGCGAGGGCGAGATGATGGACACCTTCGGCAACGGCTTCGGCGACTGGAACATGCCCTGGGACAAGTGGCACAAGGGCAGCGCCCTGGTGACGGGCGGCGGCTCGGACCCCGCCGCCACCGAGGACGCCAAGGCCCGCCTGCGGCCGTCCCTCTAGCCCGTACGGCCGGGGCTACGCGTCCACGGACAGGCGTGAACGCAGCAGGGCCGCCAGCGACGCCGCGAACTCCACCGGTTCCACCGGATGGGTGATCGCGGCGTCCGCGCGGCTCCAGGTGGCCAGCCAGGCGTCCTGCGGACGGCCGATCAGCAGCAGGACGGGAGGGCAGTGGAAGATCTCGTCCTTGATCTGGCGGCACACGCCCATGCCACCGGCCGGCACCGCCTCGCCGTCGAGCACGCACACGTCGATGCCGCCCCGGTCCAGCTCCTCCAGGACCGCCGGCAGCGTCGCGCACTCGACGAACTCGACCGGGGGAACATCGGCGGCGGGCCTGCGCCCGGCCGCCAGGCGCACCTGCGCCCGGGTGTTCGCGTCGTCGCTGTAGACCAGGACCGTGGCGCTCGACTGCATCGTTCCTCCGTGAAGGTGGTCGGTCGTTGCGCGGATGCTACTCCGGTCCACACCCCGTCAACACCCGTTCAACGCCTGTTCGAAGGGTGCCCCGGCCCCGTTCCGATGGGCCGTTCGGGCTGGACACGCGCCCCGGACACTCCGAACGGCACCCCCCGGAGTGAGGGCGGGATAAGCGACCGACATAATGTCGGTCGTGGCGACAGTAACGACAGTAGATACCGGGCACGCGCACCCGTCGGTCAATCGACCGAACCTCACCAGCGTCGGAACCATCATCTGGCTGAGTTCCGAGCTGATGTTCTTCGCGGCCCTCTTCGCGATGTACTTCACCCTGCGATCCGTGATGGGTCCGGACTTCTGGGCGGAAAAGGCCGATGCCTTGAACCTCCCGTTCTCCGCGACGAACACCACGATCCTGGTGCTCTCCTCCCTCACCTGCCAGCTCGGCGTCTTCGCCGCCGAGCGGGGCGACGTGAAGAAGCTCCGGACGTGGTTCATCATCACCTTCGTGATGGGCGCGATCTTCATCGGCGGCCAGGTCTTCGAGTACACCGAGCTGGTCAAGAAGGACGGCCTCTCGCTGTCCTCGGACCCGTACGGCACGGTGTTCTACCTGACCACCGGCTTCCACGGCCTGCACGTGACGGGCGGTCTCATCGCCTTCCTGCTGGTCCTCGGCCGGACGTACGCCGCCAAGAGGTTCACCCACGAGCAGGCAACCGCCGCCATCGTCGTGTCCTACTACTGGCACTTCGTCGATGTCGTCTGGATCGGCCTCTTCGCCACGATCTACTTGATCAAGTAATCGGTCTCCGCCTCCGGGCGCAGACACATCCAGCAAGCATCGACGCAGAAGATCCTGACACCGGGGTAATCCGTGAAAAAGCTCTCCGCACGACGACGCCATCCGCTGGCGGCGGTCGTCGTCCTACTCCTCGCGCTGGCGGCAACTGGGGGGCTGTACGCCGCGTTCGCGCCCGCGGGCACGGCCAAGGCCGACGAAACCGCCCAGTCCCTCGCCATCGAGGAGGGCAAGAAGCTCTACTCCGTCGGCTGCGCCAGCTGCCACGGAACCGGCGGTCAGGGCACCTCTGACGGCCCGTCCCTGGTCGGCGTGGGCTCGGCGGCGGTGGACTTCCAGGTCGGCACCGGCCGTATGCCCGCCCAGCAGCCGGGCGCCCAGGTCCCGAGGAAGAAGACGATCTACTCGCAGGCTGAGATCGACCAGCTTGCCGCGTACGTCGCCTCCCTCGGCGCCGGCCCGATCGCGCCGAAGGAAAGCCAGTACAGCCCTGACGGTGCCGACATCGCCAAGGGTGGCGAGCTGTTCCGCACCAACTGCGCCCAGTGCCACAACTTCACCGGTGAGGGCGGCGCGCTGACCTACGGCAAGTACGCGCCCACCCTTGAGGGCGTGGACCCGAAGCACCTCTACGAGGCCATGCAGACCGGCCCGCAGAACATGCCCTCCTTCCCCGACACCACGATGCCGGAGAAGCAGAAGAAGGACATCATCGCCTACGTCCAGGCCGTCAACAGCGACAAGGCCGACAGCCCGGGTGGTCTCAAGCTGGGTGGCCTCGGCCCCGTCAGCGAGGGTCTGTTCGCGTGGATCTTCGGTCTGGGCGCGCTGATCGCAGTTGCCATCTGGGTCGCGGCCCACACCGCTAAGGCCAAGAAGTCATGAGTACCCAAGAGAATCCAGAAGAGAACCTGCCGACCGTGCAGGACACCGCGCACGGCGCGGTGAAGGTCGCCGACGACCCGTTCGCCGACCCGGGCCTCCCGCCCCACAAGCCCCGCATCCAGGACATCGACGAGCGGGCCGCCCGCCGGTCCGAGCGTGCGGTCGCCTTCATGTTCACGCTGTCGATGCTGGCCACGATCGGCTTCATCGCCTCGTACGTGATCTTCCCCGTCGACGCGATCGTGTACATCTGGCCGTTCGGCCGGGTGTCCTCGCTCAACTTCGCCCTGGGTCTGACCCTCGGTGCGGCGCTGTTCTTCATCGGCGCGGGCGCGGTCCACTGGGCCCGCACCCTGATGTCCGACGTCGAGATCGCCGACGAGCGTCACCCGATGGCGGCGGAGCCCGAGGTCAAGGCGAAGGTCATGGCGGACTTCGCGGCCGGTGCCGCCGAGTCCGGCTTCGGCCGCCGCAAGCTGATCCGCAACACGCTCTTCGGGGCGCTCGCGATGGTTCCGCTGTCCGGCATCGTCCTGCTGCGTGACATGGGTCCGCTGCCCGAGGAGAAGCTCCGCAGCACGCTGTGGGCCAAGGGCAAGCAGCTCATCAACATGAACACGCACGAGCCGCTGCGTCCCGAGGACGTCGCGGTGGGTTCGCTGACCTTCGCGATGCCCGAGGGCCTCTCGGAGCACGACGAGCACTTCCAGACCGAGATCGCCAAGGCCGCCCTGATGATCATCCGGATCCAGCCGGAGGACATCAAGGACAAGCGCGAGCTCGAGTGGTCGCACGAGGGCATCGTCGCCTTCTCGAAGATCTGCACCCACGTCGGCTGCCCGATCTCGCTGTACGAGCAGCAGACGCACCACGTGCTCTGCCCGTGCCACCAGTCCACCTTCGACCTGTCCGACGGCGCCCGCGTCATCTTCGGCCCGGCCGGCCACGCCCTGCCGCAGCTGCGGATCGGCGTGAACGACAAGGGTTACCTCGAGGCGCTCAGCGACTTCGAAGAGCCCGTCGGTCCTGCCTTCTGGGAGCGCGGATGAGCACCGTGACCAACACGCGTAAGCAGGCGCCCCGCGGAGAGCGGATCGCCGACTGGGCCGACGGTCGCCTGGGGATCTACACGCTGGCCAAGGCCAACATGCGGAAGATCTTCCCGGACCACTGGTCCTTCATGCTGGGTGAGGTCTGCCTCTACAGCTTCCTCATCATCATCCTGACCGGCGTCTACCTGACGATGTTCTTCCACCCGTCCATGAACGAGGTGGAGTACATGGGACCCTACGTCCCGCTCCAGGGTCAGCTGATGTCCGAGGCGTTCAACTCGACCATGCACATCTCCTTCGAGGTGCGCGGTGGCCTGCTCATCCGGCAGATCCACCACTGGGCGGCGCTGATCTTCCTCGCCGGCATGTTCGTGCACATGATGCGCGTCTTCTTCACCGGCGCGTTCCGCAAGCCGCGTGAGATCAACTGGCTGTTCGGCTTCCTGCTGTTCTTCCTGGGCATGTTCACCGGCTTCACCGGTTACTCGCTCCCGGACGACCTGCTCTCCGGCACCGGTGTCCGCTTCATGCAGGGCGCGATCCTGTCCGTGCCGATCATCGGCACGTACCTGTCGATGTTCCTGTTCGGCGGCGAGTTCCCCGGCGGCGACTTCGTCGCCCGGTTCTACTCGGCGCACGTGCTGCTGCTCCCGGGCATCATGCTCGGCCTGGTGGTCGCGCACCTCATCCTGGTGTTCGTCCACAAGCACACCCAGTTCGAGGGCCCCGGCCGCACGAACAAGAACGTCGTCGGCATGCCGCTGCTGCCGGTCTACATGGCGAAGGCCGGAGGCTTCTTCTTCCTGGTCTTCGGCGTGATCGCGGTCGTCGCGGCCATCGCCTCGATCAACCCGATCTGGGCCATCGGCCCGTACCGCCCGGACCAGGTGTCCACCGGCGCCCAGCCCGACTGGTACATGGGCTTCGCCGAGGGTCTGATCCGTGTCATGCCGGGCTGGGAGATCAACCTGTGGGGCCACACGCTGGTCCTCGGCGTGATGATCCCGCTGGCGATCTTCCCGCTGGTCCTCGCGGCCATCGCGGTGTACCCGTTCATCGAGTCCTGGATCACCGGCGACAAGCGCGAGCACCACATCGCGCAGCGCCCGCGCAACGCTCCGACGCGCACCGCCTTCGGTGTCGCCTGGATCACCGCGTACATGATCATGCTGGTGGGTGGTGGAAACGACCTCTGGGCGACCCACTTCCACCTGTCGCTGAACTCGATCACCTGGTTCGTGCGGATCTTCTTCTTCGCCGGCCCGGTCATCGCCTTCATCGTCACCAAGCGGATCTGCCTCGGCCTCCAGCGCCGCGACAAGGACAAGGTGCTGCACGGCCGCGAGTCCGGCATCATCAAGCGCCTGCCGCACGGTGAGTTCGTCGAGGTCCACCAGCCGCTCAGCCAGGGCCAGCGCTACAAGCTCACGGCGCACGAGCAGTACGCGCCGGCCGAGCTGCCGCCGGCCGTCGACGAGAACGGTGTCGAGCGCAAGATCGGCCGCATGGAGAAGCTCCGGGTCAAGCTGAACCGGGGTTACTACGGCGGCGACAGCCAGGTCGCCAAGCCCACCGTCGAGGAGTACCGGGAGATCGAGAGCGGCCACGGCCACCACTGATCACCACTGACCTCCTGACGTAGGTCGCCACGGCGAGAGCCCCGTCCATTCGATGGACGGGGCTCTTTGCCGTTGCCCGAGATCGATAGGGTGGGGTCATCACGCCATCGCGTGCCATACGTCGTAGACCAGGAGCTGTCATGAGCGCTGTGAACCCCGCTGGAGGCGACACCGCGGCGGGCCGCTCCTGGCCCGCCCTGCTGAACGGACTGCTCGAAGGCCGCAACCTGTCCGCCGACGACACCGCCTGGGCGATGGACCTGATCATGCGCGGCGAGGCGACCGACGTGCAGATCGCCGGCTTCATGGTGGCGCTGCGGGCCAAGGGCGAGACGGTCGAGGAGATCACCGGCCTCGTCCGGACCATGTACGAGCACGCCAACGTCATCGAGGTACCCGGCCCGGCCGTGGACATCGTCGGCACCGGCGGCGACGGCGCCAAGACGGTGAACATCTCCACCATGGCCTCCATCGTGGTGGCCGGCACCGGCGTGAAGGTCGTCAAGCACGGCAACCGCGCCGCGTCCTCCGCCTCCGGCTCCTCCGACGTCCTGGAGAAGCTCGGCGTCAACCTCGACATCACCCCGCGCCGGGTCGCCGAGGTCGCCGAGGAGGCCGGCATCACCATCTGCTTCGCGGTGAGGTTCCACCCCTCGCTGCGGTACGTGGCCACGGCCCGCGGCCAGCTCGGCATCCGGACCACCTTCAACGTGCTCGGTCCGCTGACCAACCCGGCCAAGGTGCGGGCACAGGCCGTCGGCGTCGCCGACCCGCGGATGGCGCCGATCGTGGCCGGAGTCCTCGCCGAGCGCGGCAACTCCGCCCTGGTGTTCCGCGGCGACGACGGCCTGGACGAGCTGACCACCACCGGCACCTCCCGGGTGTGGGTGGTCCGGGACGGCGCCGTGCGCGAGGAGCGCTTCGACCCGCGTGACGTCGGCATCCAGCCGGTGACCCTGGACGCGCTGCGCGGCGGCGACCCGTCGTACAACGCCGATGTCGCCCGACGGCTGCTCGCCGGCGAGACCGGGCCGGTGCGCGACGCGGTGCTGCTCAACGCGGCGGCGGCGCTCACCGCCCTGGAGCCGGGCGAAGGCACCCTGGCGGAGCAACTGGCCGCGGGCATCGCGAAGGCCGCCGAGTCCGTCGACTCCGGCGCGGCCCGGCGGGCCCTGGAGCGGTGGATCGCCGCCAGCAACGCCTGACGCCTCGTTCGGAGGCATGTGAACGCACTGTTGCGACCCCGTCCCGGATGCCGGGACGGGGTTGCGGCGTCGTGATCGTCTGGCATAGGTTTTTCGACAGGTCATGAGTGACAGCCACAAAGCCCCGGCTGGCTGTCCGGCAACCCTCCGTCCGTGGCGGGGTGCCCCGGGTGAAGACCAGGCCGCACGAGCAGAAGCCTGCGGCAAGCGCGGACCCCTGCGCACCACCCTGGGGTCCTTGGTCCTCTAGGGAGCGGTGTCTCGTGAGCAAGCGAATGCGTTAGGGCCCTCGGCCCCTCACCGAAATCAACACCCGTCCGCGGCAACCCCTTTCCGCGCCTCCGCGCGCTGCCGCCGCACGGGCACTCGTACGCCTTTTCGCGCCCCTTTCATGCCGGGAGACACCGTTATGTCCGCACGCCCGAACGCCGCCGCCCTCGCCTCCGCCGTCACCGCCGACACCTCCGCCGACCCCTGCTGCGACGCCCCGCTGCCGGTCCTCGGCCGGGACGTCACCGTCCCGCTGGTCACCGGCGGCGAGGTCACCTACGCCGCGCTCGACTACGCCGCCAGCGCCCCGGCCCTCCAGCGCGTGTGGGACGACGTCGCCGCCTACGCCCCGTACTACGGCAGCGTCCACCGCGGCGCCGGCTACCTCTCCCAGCTCTCCACCGACCTCTTCGAGAACAGCCGCGCCACCGTCGCCGAGTTCCTCGACTGCCGCCCCGGCGACCAGGTCGTCTTCACCCGCTCCACCACCGACTCGCTCAACCTGCTCGCCCACGTCGTCCCCGCCGACTGCCAGGTCTTCGTCTTCGAGACCGAGCACCACGCCTCGCTCCTCCCGTGGCGCGACGCCCAGGTCACCTACCTCAACGCGCCGCGCACCCCGCAGCAGGCCGTCGAGACCCTGGAGCGCGCGCTCGCCGAGCGCGATCCGTACGGCCCCGCGCTGGTCTGCGTGACCGGCGCCTCCAACGTCACCGGCGAGCTGTGGCCGGTGCGCGAACTCGCCGCCGCCGCGCACGCGCACGGCGCGCGGATCGTCCTCGACGCCGCCCAGCTGGCGCCCCACCACCCCGTCTCCGTACGGGAGTTGGACGTCGACTGGGTCGCGTTCTCCGGGCACAAGCTGTACGCCCCGTTCGGCTCCGGCGTGCTCGCCGGCCGCGCCGACTGGCTGCAGGACGCCGAGCCCTACCTCGCGGGCGGCGGCGCCTCCCGCAAGGTGGCCCGCCGGGCCGACGGTGGTGTGGACGTGGAGTGGCACACCACCGCGGCCCGGCACGAGGCCGGTTCGCCCAACGTCATCGGCGTCTACTCCATCGCCTCGGCCTGCAAGGCGCTCACCGAGGCCGGCTTCGACCGGCTCGTCGCCCGCGAGCGGCACCTCATCGCCAAGGTCCGGCAGGGCCTCGCCGACGTCCCCGAGGTCCGTGTGCTCTCCCTCTTCGGCGATGACGCCGACCGTGTCGGCGTCATCTCCTTCGTCGTCCAGGGCTGGAACAGCTCCCATTTCGCCGCCGCGCTCTCCGCCGAGTACGGCATCGGCGTCCGCGACGGCCTGTTCTGCGCCCACCCGCTGGTGCGCACCCTGCTCGGCAGCGACCCGCAGGACCCGGGCGAGTGCGGCGCCCCGGAGGCGGCCCCCGGGGAGCGGTCTCTCAACGCGATCCGGGTGAGCTTCGGCGCGGGCACGCCCGACGAGCACGTGGAGCGGTTCGTGGGCGCGGTGAGGGAGCTGGTCCGCGACGGCGCCCAGTGGAAGTACCGCACCGAGGACGGCCGCTGCGTCCCGGACCGCGGCTGATCGGTCGCTCGAACGGGTGAAGCCGGCCTCCCGCGGGGGAGAGGCCGGCTTCAGCCGTGCGTACGCGGGGTCAGGACTCCAGGCCGATGGCGAAGGCCGCGTCCAGGTCGTGCTGCGAGTAGGCCCGGAAGGCGACGTGCGTGTCGGTGCCCTCGACGCCCGGGATCTTGGAGATCTGGCCCGGGATGACATCGGCCAGGTCGTCGTGGCGGCCCACCCGGACCATGGCGATCAGGTCGTACGTTCCGGTCACCGAGAAGACCTCGCTGACGCATTCGATCGCGGCGATCTCCTCGGCGATCTCGGGGATGCGGTCCACGCTGGTCTTGATGAGCACGATCGCGGTGATCACGGCTGGCTTTCTCCCTCGGTGGCCGCGGCTGGTGGCTTCACTCTAGCCCCACCTCTATACCGCGCCCACGCGTAGAGGAAGCCGAGCGCGAAGCCGATCACGTGCGCCAGATACGCCACTCCCGGCCCGGCCCCCGCCGAGCGCGCCGCCAGCCACTGGAGCACGAACCAGAAGATCAGCACGATCCAGGCCGGGAAGCGCAGCGGCAGGAAGAAGAGGAACGGGAACAGGCTGGTCACCCGGGACCGCGGGAAGAGATAGAGGAACGCCCCGAGCACCCCCGAGATCGCCCCCGACGCCCCGACCAGCGTCTGCTCGCTGTCCGCGTGCGCCACCGCGTACCCGAGCAGCGCCAGGTATCCGCAGCCCAGGTAGAACAGGCCGTACTCGGCCGCGCCCATCCGCTCTTCGGCCATCGCCCCGAACACGTACAGGAACAGCATGTTCCCGAGCAGATGCAGCCAGCTGCCGTGCACGAAGAGCGCGGTCAGCGGGGTGAGCAGAGCGCCCGGCCGGCCGGCGGTGAGCTCGGCCGGCACCACTCCCCAGCGCTGGAAGTACGCGCCCTGCGCCGCGAGGAGGGTGTCGCCCGTGCCGTAGGAGGGGTTCAGGCCCGCCACCGGGCTCGCCGCGAAGAGCAGCACGCAGGCGGCGATGATTCCGTACGTCACGGTCGGTCCGCTGCGGGCACTCCGCCATGCGTCGAGGGCCGCGCCCCGCCAGTCGATCATGGACAGATCATGGCGTACCGGTGCCCACCTGGACAGAGTGCCTCGCCGTGACACGGGGTACCCGGGAGGCCGTAGGGTTACGGGCAGTACCCCCGCAGTCCGACGGCGCACCGCGGGCCCGTAATGCCTCGTATAAAGCCTCACACTGAGCCTCGTACGGAAAGAGGACGGCAACGATGACGACGGTTCCCCTGCCGACCGCCGAGACCCGCTGGCGCTGCACCCTGTGCGGCAATCTGACCCGCTTCGACGTGACGCGCTCGTCCAAGGTCGTCGAATACGTCCATCTGGACCTCGCCGGAGAGCCGACCGTCGAGGAGCGCGAGGTGGTCAGTGAGACCATCGAGTCGGTCCGCTGCCGGTGGTGCAACGCGGTGGACCAGATCGAACTGGTGGACAGGCCGGGCGCCGCTTCCTGAGAAGCGGCCCGGCGAGGGCTTCGGAGCCCCGGCGAGGGCGACGGACAGGGAGAGGGTGACGGATCGTGGAGCAGCCCGCGCGCGGTGATGAACCGGCGGGCGGCGGCCCGGCGGGCGATGCTGCCGCCGAGGCGCTCGACCGACCGCTGCCCGAGGCCGTACGGCGCAAGGTCGTCGCGCTCGTCGCCGACGCGTTCGGCGGCCTGACCGTCGCCGAGCTGCCCGCCCCGCTGCGCCAGTACGCCCGCTTCACCGCCTCCCGGCGGGCCAAGTTCGCCGGGAACGCGATGGCCGCCGCCCTGGAGAGCGATCCGCTGTTCCGGCAGCGGATCGGCGAGCGCTTCAAGGAGGCCCAGCCCGAACTGGCCGGCGCCGTCGAGTCCGGCACCCCGCCCGCCGCCGCCGACCCGGTCGACGTGGCCGCGGCCGCCTATGTGCTGCGCCCGGCCGGCTGGGGCAAGCTCGTCGCCGCCGCCGGCGAGGAGGCCGAGCGCGCCGACGCCGAGCGCGCCGACGAACTGAGCCGGCGCGAGCTGGAGCGGCTGCGCGAGGAGGTCGTGGCCGCCAAGGAGCGGGCCAGGTCCGAGACCGAGCAGCTGCGGCACGACCTGGAGGCCGCCCGCAAGGAAGCGGAATCGCTTCACCGCAAGTTGCGCAGCGCCCAGAGCGACGTCAAGCGCGGCGAGGCGGCGCTGCGCCGGGTGCAGGCCGAGATCGACGCCGCCCGCGCCGAGGCCGCCGCCCAGGTGTCCGCCGCCGAGAGCGAGACCCGGCGGCTCAAGGCCCGGCTCGGCGAGGTCGAGGCCGCCCTGGAGGCGAGCCGGCGGGCCGCCCGCGAGGGGCGCTCGGTGGAGGACATGCGGCTGCGGCTGCTTCTGGACACGGTGCTCGACGCCGCCCAGGGCCTGCGCCGCGAACTCGCCCTGCCTCCGGTGTCGATGCATCCGGCGGACACCGTGGACGCGGTGGAGCCCGGCCGGATGTCGCCGAAGGACATCGCGGCCCGCGCGCTGTCCGAGACCGACCCGGCGCTCTTGGACCAGCTGCTCGAACTGCCGCAGGCGCACCTGGTGGTGGACGGCTACAACGTCACCAAGACCGGCTATCCGACGATGCCGCTGGAGAAGCAGCGGCTGCGGCTGCTCGGCGGTCTGTCCGCGCTCGCGGCCCGCTCGGGCGCCGAGATCACCTGTGTCTTCGACGGCGCGGAGCTGGCCGCGCCGGTGCTGCTCGCGCCGCCGCGCGGGGTGCGGGTGCTGTTCTCCAAGCCCGGCGTGACGGCGGACGAGTTGATCCGCCAGCTGGTCCGGGCGGAGCCGCCGGGCCGTCCGGTGGTCGTCGTGTCCACCGACCGCGAGGTGGCCGACGGCGTCGCCAAGTCCGGTGCGCGGCCGGTCGCGTCCGCCTTGTTGCTGAAGCGGCTTTCGCGCCTCTCGTAAGACGTTGCCCTGTCTGCCTGTTGCGTCCGTTTTCTGCTCCGCGCAGGGTCAACCGGCCACTACTGCCCGTGCGGTGTCGGTAAATAAGTTGTGGCGTGAGGCAGATTTTGACCCTTGGGATTTGAACTGATCACAAGATGGTCACTAGGGTCGGGGCTCGAACCTACGCGCGGTCGATCATCCATCCGGGATGGCAGCGTCGGTCCCGCCTGCCCCTGACCGGTTGGGCGGCTCTGAGGAAGAAGGAGCTCGCCTTCGTGGCGTCCCACCGTCGTCCCAAGCAGCCGAGCCGCACCCGCGTGACCGTGCTCACCGCGACCGCCGCCGCGGCCGTCGCGCTCTCCGCCCAGTCCGGTGCCCAGGCGGCCCCGAAGCCGAAGATCGACGAGGTCAAGGCCAAGGTCCACACCCTCAACGAAGAGGCCGAGGTCGCCACCGAGCAGTACAACCAGGCCAACGAGCGCCGGGAGACGCTGCAGAAGGAGATCAGCGCCCTCCAGGACAAGGTGGCCCGCGGCCAGCAGGAGCTCAACACCCTGCGCGGCCAGATCGGTTCGGTCGCCACCGCGCAGTACCGCTCCGGCGGCATCGACCCGGCGCTCCAGCTCTTCCTCTCCGCCGACCCGGACACCTACCTCGACAAGGCGTCCGCGATCGACCAGATCGGCGCCAAGCAGGCCGACGTGCTGGCCACCATCCAGGCCAAGCAGCGCACCCTCGCGCAGGAGCGGGCCGAGGCGGCGGGCAAGCTCGCCGACCTCGAGGACGTCCGCAAGACCCTCGGCGAGAAGAAGGCGAAGTTCCAGGGCAAGCTCGCCGAGGCGCGCAAGCTCCTCAACACCCTGACCGCCGCCGAGCGCGCCAAGATGCAGGAGGACGAGCAGCGCGCCAGCCGCTCCGCCGGCGACCGGGTCAACCTCGGCAACGAGGTGCCGGCCTCGCAGCGCGGCGCCGCCGCCCTCAACGCCGCCGCCACGCAGCTCGGCAAGCCGTACGTCTCCGGCGCCGAGGGCCCCAACTCGTACGACTGCTCCGGCCTCACCATGTGGTCCTACCGCCAGGCCGGCGTCAGCATCACCCGCACCACCTACACCCAGCAGAACGACGGCGTGAAGATCGGCCGCAGCCAGCTCAAGCCGGGCGACCTGGTCTTCTTCAACAACCTGGCGCACGTGGGCCTCTACGCCGGCAACAACACCGTCCTGCACGCCCCGCACTCGGGCGCGGTGGTCCGCTACGAGTCGATGGACACCATCGGCAGCTTCATGTTCGGCGTGCGCATCTGACGCACCGCCCCGGGTGGACTCCGCCCCGGTGACACGCCCCTCCGAACGGGTGGTTTGCCGGAACCCCGACTGACGCGACGCCCCGCTGGTGACCTGTGGTCTCCGGCGGGGCGTCACTTTGCGTGCCCGGCACCTTCGTTGGACGGGGGTTGATCACCGGCTACTGTCTGGCGCCTGCCAGTCCGCCGAGCAGTCCGCCGAGCCGAACGGAGCGCGATCCGTGGCGTCCCACCGACGACCCGCCAGGGTCACCGTCCTCACCGCAGCCGCGGCCACCGCGGCCACGGCCCTCGGTGCCGTCCCCGCGCACGCCGACCCGGGCGGCCCGCTGCCGCAGACCACCCGCGCCACCCGGGCCACCGTCGACCGGCTCTTCGAGGAGGCCGAGCAGGCCACCGAGGGCTACAACCGGGCCGACGAGAAGGCCGACCAGCTGCGCCGCACGGTCTCCCAGGCGCAGGACCGGCTCGCCCGCGGCCAGGAGCGGATCAACCGGATGCGCGGCGCGCTCGGTTCGGTGGCCGGCGCCCAGTACCGCTCCGGCGGCATCGACCCGGCCCTCGCCCTGCTGCTCTCCGCCGACCCGGAGAACTACCTGGAGCGGGCCGCCGTGCTCGACCGGGTCACCGCCCGGCAGGGCGCCGCCCTCGACGAACTCCGCGGCGAACTGCGCAAACTGGCGCAGGAGCGCACCGAGGCCGGCCGGGCCCTCGCCGAACTGGAGCGCAGCCGCGCCGACGTGGCCCGTCACAAGCGCACCGTCGAACGGAAGCTCGCCGAGGCCCGCCGGTTGCTCGCCTCGCTCACCCCGGACGAGCGGGCCGGCTTCGACCGGGCCTCGCGCACCGGCCGGGCCGCCCTCGACGAGGAGCTGCCGCCGCTCGCCGACCTCGGCCCCTCGCGCGCCTCCGCCGCGGTGATCGCCGCGCGCAGCGCCATCGGCAGGCCGTACGTGTGGGGCGCCGCCGGGCCGTCCGCCTTCGACTGCTCGGGCCTGATGGTCTGGTCGTACCGCCAGGCCGGCATCGCGCTGCCCCGCACCTCCCAGGCGCAGCGCAACGCGGGCCGGCGCATCCCGCTCTCCCAGGCCCAGCCCGGCGACCTCGTCACCTACCGCAGCGACGCCAGCCACGTGGCCATCTACGCCGGCAACGGACAGGTCATCCACGCCCCCTATCCGGGCGCGCGGGTCCGCTACGACCCGGTGAACATGATGTCCCACGTGACGGTGACCCGGGTCTGAGCCCCGGACGGCTTGCCCTCCCCCCGTACGATCGAGGGCGTGGCAGGTCAGGGGAGGAGAGCGGCGCGCGGCGCGGGCGCGTGGCTGCTCGGCGCCCTGCTCCTCGTGCCCGGGTGCACCGCACCCGGGCCCACCGGGCCGCCCCGCGGCGAGATCCAGGGGCTGCTCGACCGGCACGCCGAGGCGTTGCTCGACCGCGACGAGCCCGGCTATCTCGCGGACCTCGACTCCGCCCTGGTGCCCGCCGCGCGCACCGAGTTCGAGCGGGTCGGGAGGATCCCGCTGGGCGGCTGGAGCTACCGCGTCACCCGCGTCGAACCGGCCGGCGCGGGCCGGGCCACCGCGCGGGCCGAGCTGGGCTACCGCATCAAGGGCTACGACTCCGGGCCCGCGACCAGCGAGCGGATCGTGGACCTCGCCCAGCGGCGCGGCCGCTGGTACGTCACCGGTGACCGCCCCGCCGACGGCGCCCCGCAGCAGCTCTGGCAGCAGGGCGACGTGCGGGTGGTGACCGGCCGCCGCAGCCTGGTACTCGGCGTCGGCCAGAGCGCGGAGCGGCTCACCGAGATCGCCGACGCGGCGGACCGGGCGGTGCCCGCCGTCGGCGACGCCTGGCCCTCGCCCTGGGCCGGCCGGATCGTGGTCCTCGTCCCGGCCTCGCTGGACGCCATGGGCCGGCTGCTCGGCGCGCCCGCGGCCTCGTACCGGGGCATCGCCGCCGTCACCACCGGCGAGGTCGGCGGCGGCCCCAAGGCGCCCGCGGACCGGGTGATCGTCAACCCGGACGCGTACGCCGTGCTCGGCGGCTTCGGCAAGGGCTTCGTGCTGACCCACGAGACGACCCATGTCGCCACCCGCACCCAGACCACCGCGGCCACCCCGCTCTGGCTCTCCGAGGGCTTCGCCGACTGGGTCGCCTACCGCGGCACCGGTCGCACCGCCGTCCAGGCCGCCCCCGAACTCGCCCGAGCGGTGCGCGCCGGCACGACGCCGGCGACGCTGCCGGACGACAAGGCGTTCGCCTTCGGCGGCGACGCGGAGGCGATGGCCCGCGCCTACGAGGGCGGCTGGCTGGCCTGCGCGATGATCGCCGACCGGTGGGGCGAGGCGAAGCTGACCGCGTTCTACCGCGCGGTCGGCGCGCATCCGCAGCGCGAGGGCGCGGTGGAGAAGGCGCTGGGCGACGTCCTGGAGACGACGCCGGAGGAGTTCACGGCGCGGTGGCGGGCGTATCTGGCCGAGCGGCTCGGCTAACGTCCGGCGCTCTTCCCGTCCAGCTCGGCCAGGGTCTCGGCGAGCCACGCCTTCTCCTCCGTGCCCGTCGCCCGGGCGATCCGCAGCATCCCGCGCCGGAACGGGTCGGGCTCGTCCTCGGCGCGGACCGGTGCCCCGCCGTCGTAGAAGAAGCTGGCCGGGGCGTCGAGGAACGCCTGGCGGCGGCGGAGCACCGCGGCCTGCTCGGCCGGGTCGGGGAGCAGGCCCAGGAAGGCGAGCAGGGTGAAGAAGCGCTGGCCGTCGGTGATCTCGGCGTCCTTGGGGGAGCGCAGCCGGGCGAGCAGCTCGGCCCGGCCGTCCGGGGTGAGCGAGAGCGTGCGGCGCTGGGCCG
Organism: Streptomyces sp. NPDC004788; assembly: GCF_053601115.1. Taxonomy (NCBI): domain Bacteria; kingdom Bacillati; phylum Actinomycetota; class Actinomycetes; order Kitasatosporales; family Streptomycetaceae; genus Streptomyces; species Streptomyces sp. NPDC004788. The sequence goes on along the minus strand of NZ_JBSGBF010000082.1, from coordinate 11,495 downwards.
CGCCGCTGCCCGGCTCCGTACGGCTGTCGACCAGGCCGTTCCGCACCAGCCGGGTGATGGCCGGATAGAGCGCGCCGTCGCTGACCGGGCGGACGTGGCCGCTCAGGCCCTGGATGCGCTCCTTGAGCTCGTAGCCGTGCAGCGGCCTCTCGTAGAGGAAGCCGAGGATCGACAGCTCCAGCACCGTTCTGCTCCTTCGCGCTCGACTTCGCGCTTGTCGGGGACCCGAACGGCATGCTACCTCTTTTCGCTGTACCTCGAATCGAGGTACAGCGAAAAGAGGGGGAGCTCGTTCATGAACCACCGCCGTACGCTCGTCCGGCTCGCCGGACCCGTCTACCTCGAACTCCTGGCCGGAGTCGCCGCCGGGATCATCAACATGGTCTGGGTCGCCCGGCTCGGCGGGGACGCCGTCGCCGCCGTCGCGGTGGCCACCAACGTCGAGAACCTGCTCCTCGGCGTCGTCCTCATGGCCGCCTCCGGCACCACCGTCCTCGTCGCCCGAGCCCGCGGCGCCGACGATCCGGGCGCCCTGCGCACCGCCGTACGCGGCGGCGCCGCACTCGGCGCGCTGCTCGTCCCGCCCGTCGCCGTCGGCGGCTGGCTGCTGCGCGACCCGCTCGCCGCGCTGCTGCTCGGCGGCGCCGACCACCCGGCGCACGCCCTCGCCACCGCCTACTTCGCGATCTCGCTCCCCGGCATGGCGGTCTTCTTCGCCACCACCGTCCTCGACGGCGTCCTCAAGGGCACCGGCGACACCCGCACCCCGATGCGGCTCGCCTTCCTCGCCAACGGCCTGATCCTGCTCCTCGACCCGCTGCTCGTGCACGGGTACGGGGTCGAGGGCGCCGCCGTCTCCACGGTCATCGGCCGCACGGCAGCCCTGGCCGCCGGACTCGTCGCGCTGCGCCGGAACGCCCTGCTGAAGGCCGCGCGCGCGGCCCGCCCGGCTGCCGCGCTGCGCCGCACCGCGTTCCTGAAGCCCGCCCAGGAGGCCCGCCCGGCCGGCCCGCTGCGCGGCACCGCGTTCCTGAAGCCCGCCCAGGAGGCCCGCCCGGCCGGCCCGCTGCGCCGTGCCGCGCTCCCGAGGTCCGCGGGCTCCGCCCGCCTCGGCGGCGGCACGATCGCCGCGCTGCGGCGCACCGCGGCCCTCGGACTGCCCATGTCCGTGGACTTCGTCGTCCGGATGGGCGGCGCGCTCGCCCTCGTGTCGGTCATCGCCCGGCTCGGCGTCACCGAGATCGCCGCCTACGGCATCGCCACCAAGGCCATGTACGTCGCCACCATGGCCTTCTACGCCGTCCGCCAGGCGGCCTCCATCCACACCGCCCATCTGCTCGGTGCCGGACACGACGAGCGCGGGCCCGTCGGCCGGCAGGCCCTCGTGCTCGGTGGAGTGCTCGGCGCGGGCGCGGCCGTGTCGCTGCTCCTCGGCGCCGGGCCGGTGATGCGCGGCTTCGGCGCCGAGCCCGCGGTCGCCGCCGCAGGCGCCCTGTTCCTGCGCTGTCTCGGGCCGTATCTGCTGCTCATGGCCGGGTTCATCGCCCTGGCCGGGGTCTTCGAGGGCAGCGGCGACTCGCCTCGGCTCGCGCGGATCACCGTCGCCGGCGTGCTGCTGCAGCTGCCGCTCGCGTACGTGCTGTCCGGGCCGCTCGGCCTCGGTCTCGCCGGGATCTGCCTGGCCATGGCCCTGGCGATGGCGGCCCAGTGCACCGCCCTCGGGCTGCTGCGCCGCCGGACGCACCGCCCGGCGGCGGCCGGTCAGCGGGCGGAGGCGGAGACCCGGCTCCTGTCGCGGTCGGCCTGACGATCGCGGTCGGTGTGGCCGTCGCCGCGGTCACCGTCGCCGTCACCGCCGGTCCGGCGGTCGCGGGCCGGCTGCGCCGGGATCCGCACCCGAGCCGACGCCACCGACCGCGGCTCGGTGACCGTCTGCCGCCACAGGATCCGGCAGGCCGACAGGGAAGCCGCGACGAGCAGACCGTTGCGCAGGAGCAGCAGCGCGATGCCCAGCAGGTCGCTGTGCGAGACGTGCGAGAACCACACCGGGAACTCGAACTGGGTCACCGCCGTCGCCCACAGCACCAGATGCGCGGGCCGGCGCATCCGGCTCGCCCGGTACACCAGGCACACCGCCGCGAGACCCACCAGCCAGATCATGTACTGCGGGCTGATCACCCGGCTCGTCGTCACGAACAGCAGCACCGCCGTGAAGGCCGCGTCCGCCACCGTCGTCGAAGTGCGGTGGCGGGCCCGCAGCCGCCACACGAGCAGCCAGGCGAAGGCGGCGCCGGTCAGCACCATGGCCGCCGTCGACACGACGTGCACACCCGGGCCCAGGAACTCGATCGAGCCGTAGTTCATCCGGGCCTCGCCCGGCCAGCCGAAGTTCCGGGCCACGTGGAAGACCAGCGCGCCCAGCGACTCGACCTCCGTGCCCCGGTCCCGCTGGAAGCCCAGGAACGCGAGCGCTCCCGGCGCCGCGAGCACGCACAGCGTCACCACCCCGGCCGCCGCGCCGAGGGCCGTCGCCCACGAACGGGCCGTGGCCCGGCCCCGCGGGCAGCCCGTGAGCAGCAGCACCGGCCATACCTTGAGCGTCGCGCCGAACCCGGCGAGCGCGCCGAGCACCGCCGGGCTGCGCACCGCCGCGAGCAGGCCCGCCACCGCGACGGCGGTCACCATCAGGTCGTAACGCGAGTAAGCGGTCGGCCCGAGCAGCGGCACCCCGGCCAGCCACAGCCAGGCGCCGCGCATCGAACGGCCCGGGCGCCGGCCGGCGTACACGAGGAGACCGAAGACGAAGGCGTCGCAGAGCAGCGCCAGTACGAAGAAGGCGGCCGAGTAGCCGAGGAAGGGCAGGAGCGCGGGGGAGAGGATCGCGAGGGCGGCGGCCGGCGGGTACTGCCAGGTCACGTCGTCGAGGGGGTACGTGCCGGTCCGCAGGACCTCGTACCAGCCCTGGTAGATCTCCCCGACGTCGCTGGTGACGTCGGGGCCGGGTATGACGACGATCCGGAAGACGGTGAGGAGTATCAGAAGACGGGTGAGGCCCCAGTAGAAGAGGGGCTTGCGTATGCCGCCGGTGCCGTCCGCGCCGGCGGTGGTGCCCGAGGCCGTGGCCGTGCCCGCGTCCGTGCCCGCGTCCGGGCCCGTACCGGCAGCCTTGGCCGTGCCCGTCGCCGTGACTGTGCGCGTGGCCGTACGCGCTCCGCCGCCCGTCATCCTGTCCTCGTCCTGTCCTGTCGGTCCGCCTGCGTCGGGCGGAGGGTGGTGGTGCCGGGCTCGGGGTGCGACCGGGGTACTGTCGGCCACGATGCACAAGACCCTGATCGTAACCAACGACTTTCCGCCACGCCCCGGCGGAATCCAGGCATTCCTGCACAACATGGCGCTGCGCCTCGATCCCGAACGGATCGTGGTCTACGCCTCCACGTGGAAGCGCAGCCGCGAGGGGATCGAGGCGACCGCCGCGTTCGACGCGGACCAGCCTTTCACGGTGATCCGTGACCGCACCACCATGCTGCTGCCGACGCCCCGGGTCACCGCACGGGCCACGGCGCTGCTGCGCGAGCACGGCTGCGAGTCGGTCTGGTTCGGCGCGGCCGCCCCGCTCGGCCTGATGGCGCCGGCGCTGCGGCGCGCGGGCGCGAAGCGGCTCGTCGCCACGACGCACGGGCACGAGGCGGGCTGGGCGCAGCTGCCGGCGGCCCGGCAGCTGCTGCGGCGCATCGGCGAGGGCACGGACACCCTCACGTACCTCGGCGAGTACACGCGCTCCCGGATCGCCTCCGCGCTCACACCGGCCGCGGCGGCGCGGATGACGCAGCTGCCGCCTGGCGTCGACGAGAAGACCTTCCATCCCGACTCCGGCGGCGCCGAGGTGCGCGAACGGCTCGGGCTCAGCGACCGCCCGGTGGTCGTCTGCGTGTCGCGGCTCGTGCCGCGCAAGGGCCAGGACACGCTGATCCTCGCCATGCCGGAGATCCTGCGCCGGGTGCCGGACGCGGTCCTGCTGATCGTCGGCGGCGGCCCGTACGAGAAGGACCTGCGCGCCCTCGCGGCCCGCACCGGCGTCGCCGCCTCCGTCCGCTTCACCGGCGCCGTCCCGTGGTCCGAACTCCCCGCGCACTACGGCGCCGGTGACGTCTTCGCCATGCCCTGCCGCACCCGCCGCGGCGGCCTCGACGTCGAGGGCCTCGGCATCGTCTACCTGGAGGCCTCCGCCACCGGCCTCCCCGTCGTCGCCGGCGACTCCGGCGGGGCCCCCGACGCCGTCCTCGACGGCGAGACCGGCTGGGTCGTCCGCGGGGGAGTCCCCGAGGAGACCGCCGACCGCGTCGCCACCCTCCTCCTCGACCCCGAGCTGCGCGCCCGCATGGGCGAGCGCGGCCGCCGCTGGGTGGAGGAGCGCTGGCGCTGGGACCTGCTGGCGGAGCGCCTGCGCGAGCTCCTGTAGGGGCGGGCACCGAACGCGCGGCCCGCGAGGCGCCTGCCCGCGGTGTCGACTGCGCCGGGCGCGCGGCCCGGGCTCGGCCGCGCTACGCCGGCAGGTAGTCCGTCAGCGCGCACCCCGTCACGAGCAGCTTCTCCTTGCGGTAGCCGTCCGGGACCTTGAAGCCCTTCTCGCAGGTGAAGAGCAGCAGGCCGGCCTTCACCAGGGCCTTGGCCGCCGCCGGGTCCGTCGTGGCCACGGCGAAGTCCTGACCGAGGAGGAAGCGGGTGCCGTGGCCCGCGGCGGCGGCCTTCTTGTCGGCCTGCTGGAACTTCTCCATGTCGGAGAGGGACAGCAGGGTGAGCGTGTCCGCGGCGTCGTTGCCGCACACCCCGCGCTCCTTGACGGCCCAGGCGGGGTCCTTCGCCTCCAGGCCCATGGTGCCGCTGTCGCCGGTGCCGGTGCGCAGGTCGCTGCACATGGTGTGCGCGCTCACCAGCTTCTCGATGGCCGCCATGTCACCGGCCGCGGGCAGCCCGGCGTCCTCGCCCCAGGTGCTGCACCCGGTGAGCGTGACGAGGGCGGTGAGGGCCGTGCCCAGGACGGCGGCGGTGCGCTTGAGCCGCATGACTGCCTTTCATGTCGTGTGATCGGAACGCCCGTACGGAACCGGCTGTACGGAACGGTCTGTGCGGAATGGTCCGTTCCGGCCGACGTGCGCGAAACGCCCCCGGCCGGCCCGTGACCCGGGCCCGCCAGGGGCGTTTCGACGACCGTCAGGCCGGCCGGTCAGGCCGGTCAGGACGCTCAGGCCGAGTAGATCGCCTCGATCTCGTCGGCGAAGTCCTTCGCCACCACGTTCCGCTTCAGCTTCAGCGACGGGGTGATGTGCCCCGCCTCCTCCGTGAACTGCGCCGACAGGATACGGAACTTCCGCACCGACTCCGCCTTCGAGACCGCCGCGTTGCCGTCGTCCACCGCCCGCTGCACCTCGGCGAGCAGCTCCGGGTCCTCGCGCAGCGACGCCGCCGTCGAACCGGCCGGCTTGCCGTGCTCGGCCGCCCAGCGGCCCAGGAACTCCTCGTCGAGCGTGACGAGCGCGCCCACGAACGGACGCCCGTCGCCGACCACCATGCACTCACCGACCAGCGCGTGCGCCCGGATCCGGTCCTCGATGACCGCCGGGGCGACGTTCTTGCCGCCCGCCGTCACCAGGATCTCCTTCTTCCGGCCGGTGATCGCGAGGTAGCCGTCCTCGTCGAGCGTGCCGATGTCACCGGTGTGGAACCAGCCGTCCGCCAGCGCCTCCGCCGTCGCGGCCTCGTTGTTCCAGTAGCCCGTGAAGACGTGCTCGCCGTGCAGCAGCACCTCGCCGTCGTCGGCGATCCGGACCACCGAACCCGGCAGCGGCTGCCCGACCGTGCCGATCTTCTGCCGGTCCCACGGGTTGAACGCGGTCGCCGCGCAGGACTCCGTCAGGCCGTAGCCCTCCAGGACCGTGAAGCCGATGCCCCGGAAGAAGTGGCCGAGCCGCTCGCCCAGCGGCGCGCCGCCGGAGATCGCGTACTCGCCGCGCCCGCCGAGGACCGCGCGCAGCTTCCCGTACACCAGCTTGTCGAAGATCTTGTGCTTCAGCCGCAGGCCGAGGGACGGGCCCTGCGGGGTGCTCAGCGCGCGGCTGTACGCGATCGCCGTGTGCGCCGCCTTGTCGAAGATCTTGCCCTTGCCGTCGGCCTGCGCCTTGGCCCGCGCCGAGTTGTAGACCTTCTCGAAGACCCGCGGCACGCCGAGGATCAGCGTCGGCTTGAAGGACGCCAGCTCGTCCGTGAGGGTCTTGATGTCCGGCAGGCAGCCCAGCTTGATCGGCGCCATCACACAGCCGACCTCGATCAGCCGGCCGAAGACGTGCGCGGCCGGCAGGAACAGCAGCGCCGAGGACTCGCCCGTCCGGAACAGCGGCTTCAGCCGCTCCACCACGTTGCCGCACTCGGCGAAGAAGGCGCGGTGGGTCAGCACACAGCCCTTGGGGCGGCCGGTGGTGCCCGAGGTGTAGACGATCGTCGCCGGGTCGTCCGCGTGCGCCGTGGACATCCGCTGGTCGAGCAGCTCGTCCGAGACGTCCGCGCCGGTGGCCGTGAGCTGCGCGACCGCGTCGCCCTCGATCTGCCAGAGGCCCTTGAGGTCCGGCAGGTTCGCCCGCACGGACTCCACGGCGGCCTGGTGCGCCGGAGTCTCGACGAGCACCAGCGTCGCGCCCGAGTCACCGAGGATCCACTGGATCTGCTCCGGCGAGCTGGTCTCGTACACCGGCACGGTCACCGCGCCCGCGCTCCAGATCGCGAAGTCGAGCAGCACCCACTCGTAGCGGGTGCGGGAGAGCAGCGCGACCCGGTCGCCCGGCTCGATCCCGGCCGCGATCAGGCCCTTCGCCGCGCCCCGGACCTCGGCGAGGAACTGCTTCGCGGTGACGTCGACCCAGGCGCCCGCGACCTTCTTCGCCATCACGGCGACCTCTGGATGCTGGGAGGCGTTGCGGCGGATGAGATCCGTCAGGTTGCCGTCCGTGGGGACCTCGTACAGGGCCGGAAGGCTGAACTCGCGCAAGACTGCTGCTCCTCATCGGGCGCCGGCGCCACGGCTCTGTGTGATGCACCGGTGCGGTCCAAGACCGGAGGGTGCTCTGGGTGGGGATGAGCACGACTGGACTGCCCGGACGTTACCCATCAGTACGCGGTTCCGGATAGGGGGTCCTGGCCAGATGTTCCATGCGTCACACATCTATGGCGTTCCTGGCCGCACAGTAGTCGACCGGTTTCCCGACTCCCAAGTAACCGCAGGTCGCAACCCCTAGGCTGACGTCATGAGGATCAACGTGGTGAGCGACGTGCACGGGAACACGGGAGCCCTCGCCCGGGCGGGGGACGGCGCCGACGCCCTCATATGCCTCGGCGACCTGGTGCTCTTCCTCGACTACGCCGACCACAGCCGCGGCATCTTCCCCGACCTCTTCGGCGTCGAGAACGCCGACCTCATCGTCGAGCTGCGCACCGCCCGCCGCTACGACGAGGCCCGCGACCTCGGGCGCCGGCTCTGGGGCGAGCTGGGCATCGACCGCGCCGCCGCGATCGAGTCCGCCGTACGCCGCCAGTACGCCGAGATGTTCGCCGCCTTCCCCACCCCGACGTACGCCACCTACGGCAACGTGGACATGCCCGGCCTCTGGCCCGAGTTCGCCGGCCCCGGCACCACCGTCCTCGACGGCCAGCGCGTCGAGCTCGGCGGCCTCGTCTTCGGCTTCGTCGGCGGCGGCCTGCACAGCCCCATGCGCACCCCGTACGAGATCTCCGAAGAGGAGTACGCCGAGAAGGTCGAGGCGCTCGGCGAGGTCGACGTGCTCTGCTCGCACATCCCGCCGGACGTCCCCGAGCTCACCTACGACACCGTCGCCCGGCGCTTCGAACGCGGCAGCCGCGCCCTCCTCGACGCCATCCACCGCGTCCGCCCCCGCTACGCCCTCTTCGGCCACGTCCACCAGCCGCTCGTCCGCCGGATGCGGATCGGCGCGACCGAGTGCGTCAACGTCGGGCACTTCGCGGCGACGGGGCGGCCGTGGACGCTGGAGTGGTGACGGTGGAGCGGTGACGGGGGCCGCAGAGCGGCGCGATAGCCTTCACGCTGAAGACTGAAGAGAGTCGCGTCCATACGAGGAGCCCCCGCGATGGCGGAACACACCAGCTCGAGCATCACCATCGAGGCGGCCCCGGCCGAGGTCATGGGCGTCATCGCCGACTTCGCCCGCTACCCCGAGTGGACGGGCGAGGTGAAGGAGGCCGAGGTCCTGGAGACCGACCCGGCCGGCCGCGCACAGAAGGTCCGCCTCCTCCTCGACGCCGGCGCCATCAAGGACGACCACACCCTCGCCTACACCTGGACCGGCGACAACGAGGTCTCCTGGACCCTCGTCAAGTCCCAGATGCTCCGCGCCCTCGACGGCTCCTACCGCCTCGCCCCGGCGGCGGGCGGCGCGGCCACCGAGGTCACGTACCAGCTGACGGTCGACGTCAAGATCCCGATGCTCGGCATGATCAAGCGCAAGGCGGAGAAGGTCATCATCGACCGCGCGCTGGCGGGCCTGAAGCAGCGCGTCGAGTCGGGCAAGTAGCCGACGGGTCCCCGGCGCCCCGCCCCGCCCCGGCGCCGGTACCGTCGGCGCATGCGGATCATTCTTGTCACCGGTACGGGCGGCGCCGGCCGGACCACCGTCGCGTCGGGCACCGCCCTCGCCGAGGCCCGGGCGGGCCGCCGGGTGCTCCTCGTCTCCGGCGAGGCGGACGGCACGTCCGGGCTCCCGGTGGGCGAGGCCCCGGCCGGGCGGCCGCACCCGGTGCGGCTGACGGAGCCGGGCGGAACCGACGGAGACGCCGTCGGTAGTCTCCACCTCCTCGTTCCCGACGCCGCCGGGGACTTCCGCCGTGAGTTCCTCGCCTTCCAGGCCCGCTCCACCGCCGCGCTCGATCTGCTCGGCGCCGCGCCCCTGGAGGAGGCCGAGCTGACCGAGCCGCCCGGCAGCGGGCAGGTCGCGCTGCTGCGGGCGCTCAGGGACGCGGCGGCCGGGGACTGGGACCTGGTCGTGGTCGAGCTGCCGCCGGTCCGCGAGGCGCTGACGCTGCTCGCGCTGCCCGAGCAGCTCCGCCGCTATCTGCGCCGCCTGCTCCCGCCCGAGCGGCAGGCCGCCCGCGCGCTGCGCCCGATGCTCGCCCAGCTCGCCGGCGTACCGCTGCCCGCGCAGTGGCTGTACGAGACCACCGGCCGCTGGGAGGCGGAGCTCGCCGCCGTCCAGGACGTCGTCGACTCCCCGCGCACCGCCGTCCGGCTCGTCGTCGAACCAGGCCCCGCCGCCACCGACGCCCTGCGCACCGCCCGCCTCGGGCTCGCGCTCCAGGGCCTCGCCCTCGACGGCGTCGTCGCCAACCGCGTACTGCCCGACGGCTCGGCCGACCCCTGGTTCGCCGGGCTCGCCGCCGAACAGCACCGCCACCTCGCCGCGCTGCGCGAGGACCACCCGGCGCTCCACGAGCTGCCGCACCTCGGGCGGGGGGTCCGCGGCCCCGAGGACCTGGCCCTGCTCGCCGTGCCCGTGGGGACGGCGCCGGCCGCCGCCGAGTGGACCGTCGAGGACCGGCGCGCCGCGGACGGCATCCTCGTCTGGCACGTCCCGCTGCCCGGCGCCGTCAAGGACGGGCTCTCCCTCGTCCGCCGCGGGGACGAACTCCTCCTCGCCGTCGGCCCGTTCCGCCGCGCCGTCCCGCTGCCCGCCGTACTGCGCCGCTGCACCGTCACCGGCGCCGGACTCGTCGACGGCGACCTGCGGATCCGGTTCACCCCCGACCCCGGACTCTGGCCGAGGACCGCTCCCTGAGCGGCTCCCGGACGTTGTACCGTCGACCGTAGAAGCCCGAAGGAGTACGCCATGAGCGACAGCGACCAGGACGCCTGGGCCCAGGCCTGCGCCGAGGACCTGGAGGCCGAGAAGGCCCGCCGCCGCGCCCGGCAGGGCGAGGAGCCGGGCACCCCGGCCGAGGAGTTCCGCAAGCTCTTCGAGGCCGTCGCCGACAAGCTCTCCGGGACCCTGGGCGGCCCGCTCGGCGGCCCCGCCGCCGGTCACGCCGCGGCCACGGTCCAGCAGGTCGTCCAGCAGGCGAAGGCCCTCGTCGAGCCCGTCATCGAGCGCAACCCGCAGGTCTTCGACCACCTCGCGGCCGCCGGGAACGAGCTGCTCGCCGCCTACCGGTCCGCCGTCCAGGGCCACGAGTCGCGCTGGACGCGCGGCGACACCCGGGAGGCGACGGGAGCCGGCACCGGCACCGACACCGATGCCACCCCGAAGGACGAGGGCAAGGACGACCGCAAGGACCACCGCAAGGACGAGGGCCCCGGCACCGGCCAGCACATCGACCTGGACTGATCCCGGACTGATCCCGGACTGAGCCCGGACGGATCAGGAGGCGGGTCCTCCTCGGGTACGGTGGGCCCTAGCGGGGCTCGACCGAAAACTGAGGGACACATGGGACTCACCATCGGCGTCGACATCGGCGGCACGAAGATCGCGGCCGGCGTGGTCGACGAGGAGGGCAACATCCTCGACACGCACACCGTGCCCACGCCGCCGACCCCCGAGGGCATCGTCGACGCCATCTGCGCCGCGGTCTCCGAGGCCGGCAAGGGGTACCAGATCGAGGCCGTCGGCATCGGCGCCGCGGGCTACGTCGACGACAAGCGCGCCACCGTCCTCTTCGCGCCGAACATCCACTGGCGGCACGAGCCGCTGAAGGACAAGGTCGAACAGCGCGTCGGCCTCCCCGTCGTCGTCGAGAACGACGCCAACGCCGCCGCCTGGGGCGAGTACCGCTTCGGCGCCGGCCAGGGCCACGAGGACGTCATCTGCATCACGCTGGGCACCGGCCTCGGCGGCGGCATCATCATCGGCAACAAGCTGCGCCGCGGCCGCTTCGGCGTGGCCGCCGAGTTCGGCCACATCCGGGTCGTCCCGGACGGCCTGCTGTGCGGCTGCGGCAGCCAGGGCTGCTGGGAGCAGTACGCCTCCGGCCGCGCCCTGGTCCGCTACGCGAAGCAGCGCGCCGCCGCCACCCCCGAGAACGCCACGGTGCTCCTCGGTCTCGGCGACGGCACCCCCGAGGGCATCGAGGGCAGGCACGTCAGCGAGGCCGCCCGCGCGGGCGACAAGGTCGCCATCGACTCCTTCCGCGAGCTCGCCCGCTGGGCCGGCGCCGGCCTCGCGGACCTGGCGTCGCTCTTCGACCCCTCGGCGTTCATCGTCGGCGGCGGCGTCTCCGACGAGGGCGAGCTGGTCCTCGACCCGATCCGCAAGTCCTTCCGGCGCTGGCTGATCGGCGGCCGCTACCGGCCGCACGCCCAGGTCCTCGCCGCGAAGCTCGGCAACAAGGCCGGACTCGTCGGCGCGGCCGACCTGGCCCGCCAGGGCTGAGCAGGCTCTTCACGCCGGTGCCCGCCGCGCCCTCTGGGGGTCGGCGGGCCCCGG
>NZ_JBSGBF010000081.1:0-36231 GCF_053601115.1 Streptomyces sp. NPDC004788 | reverse complement strand
CTGCAGGGGGGACCCTGTGGGAGAGTAGGACGCCGCCGAACAATCATTGTGGGAAAGCCCCGCACCGTATGGTGCGGGGCTTTTCTGCGTTCTGAGGCCGTTCCAAGGGAAAGCCCCACCCCCAGGAACTCACCCCTCACAGTCGGCCGGCCGCCTTCAGAGCCAGATACGCGTCCGCGAGAGCCGGAGCGAGCTCGTCGGGGGTCGCGTCCACGACGGTGACGCCATGACGCTGGAGTTGTTCCGCCGTGCGGAGGCGCTGGGACTGGGCCTGGGTTGCGGCGGCGGCCTCGTAGACGCCCTCGATCGTGCCGCGGGTGCCCGCCATGCGGGCGATGTGCGGGTCGGCGGGGGAGGCGACCAGGACCGTGTGGCGCTGGGTGAGTTGCGGGAGGACCGGGAGGAGGCCCTCCTCGATCGGCGCGGCGTCCAGGCCGGTGAGCAGGACGATGAGGGAACGACGCGGGGCGCGGGCCAGTGCTGTGGCCGCCAGGCCGCGGGCGTCGGTCTCGACCAGCGAGGGTTCCAGCGGGGCGAGGGCGTCCACCACGGCGGGCAGGACGTCGCTCGCGGAGCGGCCCTGGACCTGGGCGCGGAGACGGCGGTCGTAGGCCACGAGGTCGACGCGGTCGCCGGCGCGGGAGGCGAGGGCGGTGAGGAGGAGGGCGGCGTCCATCGCGGCGTCGAGGCGGGGGACGTCGCCGACGCGGCCGGCGGAGGTGCGGCCCGTGTCCAGAACGATGAGGATGTGGCGGTCGCGTTCGGGGCGCCAGGTTCGGACGGCGACCATGGACTGACGTGCGCTGGCCCGCCAGTCGATGGAGCGGGTGTCGTCGCCGGGCACGTACTCGCGCAGGCTGTCGAACTCGGTTCCCTCACCGCGCGTCAGAACGCTGGTGCGGCCGTCGAGTTCACGGAGGCGTGCCAGGCGCGAGGGCAGGTGTTTGCGACTGGTGAACGGCGGCAGGACGCGGACCGTCCAGGGGACCTCGTGGTTGCCCTGGCGGGCGGCGAGGCCGAGCGGGCCGTACGAGCGGACGGTGACGCGCTCTGCGCGCCGGTCGCCGCGCCGGGTCGGGCGCAGGGCCGTGGTGAGACGGCGGCGCTCGCCGGCGGGGACCGTCAGCTGCTGGCGCGCGGGGTTCTGGGCGGCGCTCGGGGCCCAGGCGTCACGGAGTTGGGCGCGCAGGCGGCGGCGGGACGGGTTGGTGACGGTGAGCTGGACGTCGGCTCCGTCACCCAGTCGAACTGACGTATCACCACTTCGGGTGAACTGCAGCGTTCGCACTGGCGCGGCCATCGCGTAGTCGCACAGAATTGCGAGTGTGAGCGGCGCGTTCACCGCCAGCATCCCCGTCCAACTGGGGGCGAGGATGCCGACGGGAAGCGATCCGATGGCGGCGAGCAGGGCGGTTCGTCCGGTGAGGGCCATGGGGCGCCGTTCTCAGCGGGGTACGGGGACGTGGGCGAGGATCGAGGTGAGGACGGAGTCCGTGGTGACTCCCTCCATCTCGGCCTCGGGCCGCAGTTGGATGCGATGGCGCAGGGTCGGCAGGGCCAGGGCCTTCACATCGTCCGGGGTGACGTAGTCCCGGCCGGTGAGCCAGGCCCAGGCGCGGGCCGTGGAGAGCAGTGCGGTGGCTCCTCGGGGGGAGACGCCGAGAGTGAGCGAGGGGGATTCACGCGTGGCACGGCAGATATCGACGACATAGCCGGCGATCTCGGGGGAGACCGCCACCTTGGTCACGGCCTCCCGGGCGGCCTCGAGTTCGGCGGGGCCGGCGACGGGGCGGACTCCGGCGGCCTTCAGGTCGCGCGGGTCGAAGCCCTGGGCGTGGCGGGTGAGGACGTTGATCTCGTCCTCGCGTGAGGGCAGCGGGACCGTCAGCTTGAGCAGGAAGCGGTCGAGTTGGGCCTCGGGCAGCGGATAGGTGCCCTCGTACTCGACGGGGTTCTGGGTCGCGGCGACGAGGAACGGCTCGGGCAGTGGGCGGGGTGTGCCGTCCACGGTGACCTGGCGTTCCTCCATCGCCTCCAGGAGCGAGGACTGGGTCTTCGGGGGCGTCCGGTTGATCTCGTCGGCGAGCAGCAGGTTGGTGAAGACCGGGCCGGGCTGGAAGGAGAACTCGGCGGTCCGGGTGTCGTAGACGAGGGAGCCGGTGACGTCGCTCGGCATGAGGTCGGGCGTGAACTGGACGCGCTTGGTGTCGAGTTCGAGCGCGGTGGCGAGCGTCCGCACGAGGAGGGTCTTGGCGACGCCGGGGACGCCCTCCAGGAGCACGTGGCCCTTGCAGAGCAGGGCGACGACGAGACCGGTGACGGCGGGGTCCTGGCCGACCACGGCCTTCCCGATCTCGGTGCGCAGGGCCTCCAGGGAGGCGCGGGCGCGGTCCGAGCTCGGCACGGTCTCGGGGGTCGGGGCGCTCATGAGGTGCGTACCTCTCTTTCGAGGGCGTCGAGTTGGTCGGCGAGGCGGATCAGGGCGGCGTCGTCGGCGGGTGCCGGGCCGAAGAGGAGGTCCCGGTGGGCGGTCGCGTCGGCGGGGAGCCGGGCGGCCAGTGCCGGGAGGAGCAGATCGGAGGTGTGGGCGTCCTTGGCGGGGACGCCGAGGAGCGGGGCGATCCGGGTGCGGGTCGCGGTGCGCAGGACGGTCGCCGCGCGGTCCCGGGCGTCGGCCTTGCGGTAGAGGCGGGCGCGGCCTTCGGTGGCCTCGGAGGCGCGGACGGCGACGGGGAGTTGCTCGGTCACCAGGCGGCCGAGGCGGCGGCCGCGCCAGACGGCGGCGAGCAGGGCCGCGACGGCGAGCTGGAGGGTGCCCCACAGCCAGCCGGAGGGGACCAGATCGAGGAAGGAGCCGGTGGGGTCGTCCGCGGCCTCGGAGTCGGTGGGCACATCCGTGAGCGAGGGGAGGTACCAGACGAGATGCGGGCGGGAGCCGAGGAGTTGGAGGGCCAGGGAGGCGTTGCCCTGCTGGGCGAGGTGCTTGTTGGTGAGGAGTTGCGAAGAGCCGAGCAGGACGGTGTCGGCGGTGCCCGCGCCGGGGACACGGACCAGGGTCGGCAGGCCGTCGGAGAGGTAGCAGGCGTCGGCGGTGGTCGTGCCGGTCCGGTAGCGCTCGCCGCCCAGTCGGACGCTGCCGGCGCGGGTGGCGGCGGGCAGGGTGCAGCCGGGCTCCAGGGTGGACACCGTGGAGCCGGGGGCGGTGTCGACGCCGGGGGCGAGGGTGCCGAGGGAGGGCAGGCCGGCGCCGAGGAGGACGGTGCGGCCGGACGAGCGGGTCATCGCCTCGTACAGGGTGGACTGCTGGTCGTCGGTCAGCAGGTCCGGGGTGGTGACGAGGAGGGTGGTGTCGGCGCCGGTGGCGGCGGTCGCCTTGGTGAGGGTGTCGACCACGTCCACGGTGACGCCCCGGGCCTTGAGGAGTTCGGCGACGGCCCGGGCGCCGGAGGGGTCGGCGGAGCGCGGGTCGAGGTAGCCGCCACCGTGGTCCGCCGAGCGGACCGTGGCCAGGAGGATCCCACCGAGCAGGAGCAGGGCCAGGAGCACGAGAGTGCCGCGGGCGCGCGTCCAGAGCTGGCGGGGCGTGAGGGAGACCGAGGTGGCGCTGGTGTCCGAGCGGCTCATCGGGGCGCCTCCGTGAAGGCGGAGGCGGCGCCGGCCGTGTCGAGGGACGGCTTGGTGCGTTCCAGGGCGGTGTCGAGCTGCTCGATGCGCCGGTACGCGGACGCGTCGGCCGTTCGGCCGCCGTACGTGACGTCGTCGAAGGCACGGGCGGCGGAGCGCAGCCCGTCGGCGTGGGCGGGCAGGGACCGGCCGGCTTCCGCGGCCGCCTCGTCGGCGGTGCGGCCGGGGCGCGGGTCGAGCAGGGTGCGCTCTTCGAGGGAGCGGACGATGGCCCGCATGCGTTCCTGGACGGCCTGGTTCCACTGGCCGGCGGCGGCGTGGCGGGCGGCGGCGGCCCGGTGCTCGGCGGCCGTGCGCGGGCCGTCGTCGAAGAGGGCGTCGCCGCCGCCGGAGGGTGCGCGACGGGGGGTGCCGAGGCGCCACCAGAGGGCGGCGACCAGGGCGATGACGACCAGGACGACGGCCACGACGCCGACGACGCCGCCGGGCGTCGCGCCGGCGGCCGCGTCGAAGAGGCCGCCGACCCAGTCCCAGAAGCGGTCGAGGGCGCGCTGGAGAAGACTGGGGTCGTTCTCGTGGTACATCGGCTTGGACAGCTCACGCTCCGCCGCCTCCTGGGCGGGGACGCGCGGGATGTCCACCGGTACGTCGCCGGCCGTTCCCCCCGTGACCCTCACGCCATCAGTCTCCCTGACCGGCGAGTCCGGCGGCCCGGCTGAGCTCGATGTCGAGCGCCTCCCGGCGGATGCGCTGGTCGACATAGAGGAGGACGGTCACACCGGCCAGGACCGGGTAGGTGACGGCACTCGTGATGATCCCGCCGACGCCGGTGATGAGCAGGAAGGACCAGCTGGTCTCGAAGCCGCCGGTGGTGAGGCCGCCGAGGCCCTCGCCCCCGACGATCAACGCGGTGATGACGAACGGCAGCGCGAGGATGAAGGCGACGACGCCCACGAGAAGGTGAGTCAGGGCGCTGATGCCGAAGATGCGCCACCAGGAGCCCTGAACGAGCTTCGCCGAGCGCTTGAGGGCCTTGATGACGCCCTGGCGCTCCAGCATCAGGGCGGGCGAGGCCAGGCTGAAGCGGATCATCAGCCAGACCATGACGACGAAGCCGCAGAGGCCGCCGACGGCGGTGAGGGCACCACCGCCTCCCGTTCCCGCGAGGAGTATGCCGGGCAGCATGCCGACGAACATGACGGCGGCGCCGATCAGCGGCATCAGCAGGGTCAGCCCGAGCAGCTGGAGCAGCCGGGGGCGGGCCTCCTGCCAGGCGGTGGCGAGGTCGACGGGGCGGCCGAGGACGGCCCGGCTGATGACGATGGTGAGCAGAGCGGCGCTGACGAGCGTCGCGACGATCATGATCACATAGGTCGGGATCGAGGCGATCAGACTGGCCTTCATCGACTCGGCGGCCTGGGCCAGCGCCTCGGCGGGGTCGGCGTCCGGGTTGATCTCCGGACGGGCCGGGATCAGATAGCGCTGGGTCAGGGTCTCCGCGATCTGCATGATCACCGCGACGGTGACCGAGACGGTGAGAACGGTCCGCCAGTAGCGGCGCATCGTCGTCACGGCGCCGTCGAGGATCTCGCCCAGCGTCAGCGGGCGCAGCGGGATCACGCCCGGCTTCGCGGCCGCGGGCATGCCCCACTGGCCGTACGGGGGCTGCGCGCCCCAGCCAGGGCCGCCCGGGCCGCCGTGCGCGCGAGCCGGTGCCTGCGGCGGTGCGGCCTGCCCGGGACCGGTCGGCGGCTGCCACTGGCCGGCGGCCGGCTGCTGCTGGGACCACTGGGGGGCGGAGCCGTTCGTGTCACCGGGCGGGCCGCTCGGGCCGTCGGCGGGGGCGGATCCGGGCGAGGTCCAGCCCGGAGTGTCGTTCACGGTGGTCCACCTCGAGGATTGGTCGCGGTGCCGGATCGCCGAACCGGCTTGGTCTCAGCGGCCGTCCGCCCGGCAGGGCGGCGGGCCGGGAGCCATCGTGCCACGCGAGGCCCGCCCACGGGCGGGCAGTTCCTCCTCGGCCTTCCCACCGGGGCGGTCGCGGGCCGGACTGGGCCGAACGCCGTTCCACGCGTACGAGACGGGGGGCCATGCCGAGGCGGGCGTCGTGAAACGCATGGCGGAGACCGGCATCACGGCCAGCCGCGCCGTACACGAACGACGAGGTTCGGCAGGCGCTCGCCGACGCGCTCCGCGACGAAGGCGCCGGCCGAATCGTCCCCGGGCTGGTCGATCACCTCGCCGGATCGATCTCCTCACCCGAGGCGGGCGCCGAACGGGCCCGGTCCTCCCCATGGGCCGATGTCGGCCGCGCGAGGTACGGTTCTGGGCGACCAGCGGGGGCCACGGGGGGCCACGGGGGTGACATCCATGTCTGACATCAACACCCACAGACACCGGCGGTTCACGGCGGGCAAACAGGGACGTCACCGCAGGTCAGTGAGGTATCTCACCAGCCGCCTTGAGACTGATACGGAAATGGGATGATGTCGATATGAAGGGACGCGTTCTTGTCGTCGACGACGACACGGCACTCGCCGAGATGCTCGGGATCGTGCTGCGGGGTGAAGGTTTCGAGCCGTCGTTCGTGTCGGACGGTGACAAGGCACTCGCCGCTTTCCGTGAGGCCAAGCCGGATCTGGTGCTGCTCGACCTGATGCTGCCCGGTCGGGACGGCATCGAGGTGTGCCGGCTGATCCGGGCCGAGTCCGGGGTGCCGATCGTCATGCTCACGGCCAAGAGCGACACGGTCGACGTCGTCGTGGGTCTGGAGTCCGGGGCCGACGACTACATCGTGAAGCCGTTCAAGCCGAAGGAGCTCGTCGCCCGCATCCGGGCGCGGCTGCGGAGGTCCGAGGAGCCGGCGCCGGAGCAGCTGACCATCGGTGACCTGGTCATCGACGTGGCGGGGCACTCCGTGAAGCGGGACGGGCAGTCGATCGCCCTGACGCCGCTCGAGTTCGACCTGCTGGTCGCGCTGGCCCGCAAGCCGTGGCAGGTCTTCACGCGCGAGGTGCTCCTGGAGCAGGTGTGGGGATACCGGCACGCCGCCGACACCCGTCTGGTGAACGTGCACGTGCAGCGGCTGCGCTCGAAGGTCGAGAAGGACCCGGAGCGGCCGGAGATCGTCGTGACCGTCCGCGGTGTCGGCTACAAGGCGGGACCGAGCTGACATGACCAAGGGCAGTGCTGCTCCCAAGGCCGGGGACAAGGCCGGGGACCCTGGGGTCCGTGCGGGGCGGGCTGCCGGACCGGGGCGGGGGGGCCGAGGTCTGGGCCGGCTCCTCCAGGACGGAACACCGGGCGGACCCGTGTTCCGGCTGATCGCGCGCTGGGTGCGCCGTCCGCTGCTGCCCGCCGTACGCCTGTGGCGCCGCAATCTGCAGGTGCGGGTGGTCGCGGGCACCCTGCTCATGTCACTCGGCGTGGTGCTGCTGCTCGGCCTGGTCGTCATCGGCCAGGTCCGCAACGGCCTGCTCGACGCCAAGGAAAAGGCCGCGCAGAGCCAGGCCGCCGGCGGGTTCTCCGCCGCGCAGGACCGGGCCGCGACCACGCAGCCCGCGCCCGGCGAGCAGGACGGCGGCCGCGCCGGTTCCTCGGTGAACTGGCGTTCCACGCTCGTCGAGCAACTCGCCAGCGGGGGCCAGAGCGCGTTCAACGTGGTCGCGCTCTCCCTGGAGACCGGGGACACCGCCAGCCGGGGCGCCCGTGCCTCCGGCGAGGTCGACCCGACCACGAGCATCCCCGCCGAGCTGCGGCACAGCGTCGCGCAGGGCACCAACACCTTCCAGACGTACGCCCGCATCCACTACACCAGCGGCAAGCCGTCCGAGCCCGGTCTGGTGGTCGGCAAGCGGCTCAACGACGCCGACGGCCAGCCGTACGAGCTCTACTACCTCTTCCCGCTCACGCAGGAAGGGGACTCCCTCGCCCTGGTCAAGGCCACCCTGGCCACCGCCGGGCTGTTCGTCGTCGTCCTGCTCGGCGCCATCGCGTGGCTCGTGGTGCGGCAGGTCGTCACCCCCGTGCGGATGGCCGCCGGAGTCGCCGAGCGGTTGTCGGTCAACGGCCTCCAGGAGCGCATGAAGGTCACCGGCGAGGACGACATCGCGCGCCTCGGCGAAGCCTTCAACAAGATGGCGCAGACCCTCCAGCTGAAGATCCAGCAGCTGGAGGAGCTGTCGCGGATGCAGCGGCGGTTCGTCTCCGACGTCTCGCACGAGCTGCGCACCCCGCTGACCACCGTACGGATGGCGGCCGACGTCATCCACGACGCGCGCGCCGACTTCGACCCGGTCACCGCGCGCTCCGCCGAACTCCTCGGCGACCAGCTCGACCGCTTCGAGTCGCTGCTCTCCGACCTCCTGGAGATCAGCCGCTTCGACGCGGGCGCGGCGGCGCTCGAGGCCGCGCCGATAGACCTGCGCGAGGTGGTACGACGCGTCATCGGCGGCGCCGAGCCGCTGGCCGAGCGCAAGGGCAGCCGCATCGTCGTCGTCGGCGACGAGCAGCCCGTGGTGGCCGAGGCGGACGCCCGCCGGGTCGAGCGGGTGCTGCGCAACCTGGTCGTGAACGCCGTCGAGCACGGCGAGGGCAAGGACGTGATCGTGCGCCTCGCCGCCGCGGGCGGCGCCGTCGCCGTGGCCGTACGGGACTACGGCGTCGGCCTGAAGCCCGGCGAGGCGACCCGCGTCTTCAACCGGTTCTGGCGCGCCGACCCGGCCCGCGCCCGCACCACCGGCGGTACGGGCCTCGGCCTGTCCATCGCCGTCGAGGACGCGCGGCTGCACGGCGGCTGGCTCCAGGCGTGGGGCGAGCCCGGCGCCGGCTCCCAGTTCCGGCTGACCCTGCCCCGTACCGCTGACGAGCCACTGCGTGGCTCCCCGATCCCGCTGGAACCGGACGACTCGCGGCGCAACCGCGAGCAGGCGGCCCTGGCCGGAGCGGTCGGTGCGGGTGCGGGTGCGGGTGCCGGTGCCGGCGTCGCGTCCGGTGCGCGGCTCGCGGGCGTGCCGGTGCAGGCGGCCGGGGCGGCCGGGGCCGCTCGTACGGCTCTGCCCGTACCGCCGCGGATACCGCCGGCGCCGCGCGCCACGGCAGATCCGACGGCCCTGCCGGGCAGCGGAGCCCGGGTGGTCGCCCTGTCCGCGGAGACGGCCGACGGCGACAGTGGTGAGGCGATGGCGTCGACGCGCGCCGAGCGGGAGGACGGAACTGGTGGGCGCTGACCATCGAGGGAAGCGGGAGACCCTGGGGCGGGGACGGTCGGCGGCCGGGCGTTCGGAGAGCGGACCTTCGGTGGCGGGACCGTCGGCGGCCCGGCGTTCGACGGCTGGACCGGCCGCGGCCGGGCGGATCGGGCGGGGTGTCGTGCTCGCCGCCTGCGGGGCGCTCGTGGTGACCGGGTGTGCCGGGATGCCCGACAGCGGGGACGTGCAGGCGGTCAAGGCGTCCAATGCCGGGGACTCGCAGGTGCGCGTGTACGCGGTGGCGCCGCGCGACAACGCCGATCCCGAGGAGATCGTCGACGGCTTCCTGGAGGCCATGACGAGTGACGACCCCGGGTTCGCGACGGCACGGAAGTACCTGACGAAGCAGGCCGCGCGGACGTGGAAGCCGGAGGAGAGCATCACGGTGCTCACCACCGCGCCCGACCGCGACCAGGCCGACCGGCCCGGTGACCCGGACAGCCAGGGGCGGACGTTCCCCATCTCCGGGCGGCGGATCGCGGAGGTCGACGCGAAGCACGCGTACCGGCCGGAGGTGCCGTCCGAGTTCGACACGGCCATCCACGTGGTGCAGCAGCCGTCGGCGGACGGCAAGAGCAAGGAGTGGCGCATCGACAGCCTGCCGCGGGGCCTGGTGCTCGGCGAGGCGGACTTCCTGCGCAACTACCGCTCGGTCAACAAGTACTACTTCGCCTCGGGCGAGAGCTGGCTGGTCGCCGACCCCGTCTACATCCGGCAGCGCCAGGACCCCGTCACCCGGATGGATCCCGTGACGCAGACCGTCAAGGCGCTCCTCGACGGCCCGACGAAGTGGCTCGGCCCGGCGGTCGACTCGCGCTTCCCGTCCGGTACGGAGCTGCGGGAGGACGTCAGGTCGCTGACGCCCGACGACCAGTCCACGCTGAAGGTCCCGCTCAACGCCAAGGCCGACAACGTCAACGCGCCGGCCTGCAAGGGCATGGCGGCGCAGCTGCTGTTCACGCTGGGCGACCTGACGTCGGTGCGGGTCGAGCAGGTCGAGATCCAGGGCAGCAAGGGCAACCGGCTGTGCCTGCTCGGCAAGGGGCAGGCGCTGCAGGAGTTCTCGCCGGTCCGCAACCCCGGCCGGGGCGAGAACCCGTACTTCGTCGACGAGCACGAGCGGCTGATGATGCTGTCGGTCGGCGGCCGCCAGCCGGACAAGCCGGCCGAGGTGCCGGGCCCGTTCGGCAAGGGTGCGGTGCCGCTGCGGTCCGTGGCGGTGGACCGCGAGGAGAACCGCGCGGCCGCGGTCGTGAACGACGGGCGCGAGCTGCGCGTCGGCTCGATCACCACCGAGGAGGAGCTCGCGGCGCCGGTCGTGATCAGCAGCGCACTGCGGCCCGACGACCGGCTGTCGGCGCCCAGCTGGGACGGCCGCGGTGACCTGTGGGTCGCCGACCGCAACCCGCTGAAGCCGCGGCTGTGGCTGGTGCCCGGTGGCCAGGGCGAGCGGGTCGAGGTCGGCACGCCGTGGCTGCGGGACGGCGCCCGCGTCGAGTCGCTGCGGGTCTCCGCGGACGGCGTGCGGATGGCGCTGCTCGTGACCCGGGACCGCCGCACCACCCTGCAGATCGGCCGGGTGGAGCGCACGGTCGAGGACGGTCACGTCGAGGTCACCGTCAAGGACCTGCAGGACGCGGCGCCCCGCCTGGAGTCGGTCACCGCCGTCTCCTGGGCCGGACCGAGCCGGCTCGTCGTGGTCGGCACGGAGAAGGGGGGCGTGCAGCAGGTGCGGTACGTCCAGACCGACGGCTCCACCTCGGCGACGTCCGTCCTCCCGGGCCTGAACGGGGTCACCTCGGTGGCCGCGCCGTACGGGGCGGACCAGAGCGCCCCGGTGGTCGCGAACTCCGGCAACGACGGCATCGTGCGGCTGGTGCCGGGCGCGAACTGGCAGCCGGTGGTGAAGGCGGGCAGCTCGCCGGTCTATCCGGGCTGAGCCGCCCGCGCCCCCCGCCCCCGCAGTTCCCGGTGGCCGTGCCCGTTTGTCCACAGGGCGTTGTCCACAGGGGTGGCCGGGGGCGTCGGGCCGGAGGACAGTAGGGGCATGCAGGGGTGGTGGCGAGAGATCGCCGGGCTGGTGCTGCCGGTCTCCTGCGGAGGCTGCGGGAGACCCCGTACGGCGCTGTGCCCGCCGTGCGGGGCCGAGCTGACCGGAAGCGGGCCGGGCAGGGTGCGGCCGGTGCCCGCGCCTGCGGGACTGCCGGTGGTGCACGCCGCGGCGCCGTACGAGGGTGCGGTACGCGCGGTGCTCCTCGCCCACAAGGAGCGCGGCGCCCTTCCGCTCGCCGGGCCTCTCGGGGCGGCGCTGGCCGGGGCCGTGGTGGCCGCTGCCGGGGACCTGGGCGGACCCGGGAACGGACCGCTGCTCGTCGTACCGGTGCCTTCCTCGCGGCGCTCCGTGCGGGCGCGTGGCCACGATCCGACGCGGCGGATCGCGTCGGCCGCGGCCGGGCGGCTGCGGCGTGCTGGGCGGGCGGCGCGGGTGCTGCCGGCGCTGCGGCAGCGGCGGTGGGTCGCCGATCAGTCGGGGCTCGGCGCGGGGGAGCGGCTGGCGAACCTGGCGGGGGCGCTGGAGGTCGCGGCAGGCGCAGCGCGGCTGCTCGACGAGGCCGAGCGGGCGGGCGGACGAGTGGTGCTCGTGGACGACCTGATGACCACGGGGGCCTCGCTCGCCGAGGCGGCGCGGGCGCTCGCGGCGGCCCGGCCCGCGGCAGGCGGAGTACACCGTCCGTTCACGTTTCACGGATTAACGCACAGCTCGAAGGGAGGCGTGGCGGAAGGCCTATTCGAACGGCCGGTGGCGGCGGTAGTCGCATCTTCTCCGGCCTCGTTCGAAATAAACCGGAACTCACGGGGAAGTTGCATCGTTGCAGGTGGTGAGAGGTGAAAGCACCCGAATGAAGGTAAGTGGCCGCACCGGGTGCCGACACCCGTCCGAACGAGCTATGTTCGGTTGTGAGGAATGGCGAATGCCACGCCTCACCGAATGCACGGGTGCGCCTACAGGACAGGAGTTCAGGGCGAATTAACCTCGGGTTGGTGGGGTGGGGAGCTTGTCGGCTGGGGAGGAGGAGGTCAGGTCGCCAAGTCCGAGACTCCGGTAATCGCCGGAGTCTGGTGCAAAGGGAGAAGCTCGCCGGCCAAGGAGCCGTACCGAGTGATCCGGGAACGGAGTTCTGCGTGGACATCGTCGTCAAGGGCCGCAAGACCGAGGTGCCCGAGCGGTTCCGGAAGCACGTGGCCGAGAAGCTGAACCTGGAGAAGATCCAGAAGCTCGACGGCAAGGTGATCAGCCTCGACGTCGAGGTGTCCAAGGAGACCAACCCGCGGCAGGCCGACCGGTCCGACCGCGTGGAGATCACCGTCCATTCCCGAGGCCCGGTGATCCGGGCGGAAGCGTCAGCAGGCGACCCGTACGCAGCGCTCGACCTCGCCCACGGAAAGCTGGAGGCCCGGCTGCGCAGGCAGCACGACAAGCGGTTCACCCGCCGCGGCACCGGCAGGCTGTCGGCCGCCGAGGTGGCCGACGTGGTGCCGGGTGTCGCCCAGCTCAACGGAAGCGGCGAGCTCGTGCCGGAAGAGCCCGGCGTGCCCACCACGATGATGGGCTCGATCGAGGTCCAGGGCGAAGGGCCGCTGGTGGTCCGGGAGAAGACCCACAAGGCCGCTCCCATGAGTCTTGGCCAGGCGCTCTACGAGATGGAGCTGGTCGGGCACGACTTCTATCTTTTCGTCGACGCCGACACCAAGCTGCCGAGTGTCGTCTACCGACGGCACGCGTACGACTTCGGCGTCATCCGAGTGGAGAACGACCCGTTCGCCGAGTCCGAGGGGGGCGGCGCCGGCGGCGCGCTCGGCGGCTGACCCACCGTCATCGACCCGGTCGCGGACGATCCTGACACGGTGCCCCTGGGAGCGCCCGGAGCGCTCCCAGGGGCACCCCTGTGCGACCGTGCGCGCCCCCGTGCGACCACGGGATCACCTGGTTGTCGCCGCGGCATGAAATCATGGCGGGCACGCCAACCGATGCTCCCCGAGCAGCGGTTGGGGAGCGAAAAGCGAATCAGCACACGACTTCAGGCCACGGCCTTCAGGGGGAGGAACCATGGCGGACAGCTTCGGGCCGGTGCACGGCGGGCGGGAGCCCGAGAGCCCGATGAACCCGGGGGGAATGGATTCGGCCAACGGCGCGTCACGGGGCGAGCCGATCCGGGTCCTGGTCGTGGACGATCACGCCCTTTTCCGCCGTGGTCTGGAGATCGTTCTCGCGCAGGAAGAGGACATCCAGGTCGTCGGCGAGGCCGGCGACGGTGCCGAGGCCGTGGACAAGGCCGCGGATCTGCTGCCCGACATCGTCCTGATGGACGTCCGGATGCCCAAGCGCGGCGGTATCGAGGCATGCACCTCCATCAAGGAGGTCGCCCCCAGCGCGAAGATCATCATGCTGACGATCAGCGACGAGGAGGCGGACCTCTACGACGCGATCAAGGCGGGCGCGACCGGCTATCTCCTGAAGGAGATCTCCACCGACGAGGTCGCCACCGCGATCCGCGCGGTCGCCGACGGGCAGTCGCAGATCAGCCCGTCGATGGCGTCGAAGCTCCTCACCGAGTTCAAGTCGATGATCCAGCGCACCGACGAGCGCCGGCTCGTGCCCGCGCCCCGGCTGACCGATCGCGAGCTGGAGGTCCTCAAGCTCGTCGCGACCGGCATGAACAACCGGGACATCGCCAAGGAGCTGTTCATCTCCGAGAACACCGTGAAGAACCACGTCCGCAACATCCTGGAGAAGCTGCAGCTGCACTCCCGGATGGAGGCGGTGGTCTACGCGATGCGGGAGAAGATCCTCGAAATCCGCTGACGGGCGCCCGCCGACCGGCGCCTGTCGAACGGCGCCTGTCGACCGGCGCCTGCCGAGGGCCCCGTCCATCGGCCCTGTCCATCGGCCCCGTCGGCCGGCTGCCGTCGGCCGGCCCCCTCGGCCGGCCGTCCGGTGGATGGCCTCAGCCGAGGGCCTTGATCAGCTCCGGAGCCAGCTCCGGGGCGTCCACCCGTTCCACCGCCACCGCGTCGCAGCCGACCCACTCGGCGGCCTCGCGCAGCGCTTGCGCCACCGCCGGGACCGCCTTCGCGCCGTCCAGCGTCACCTGGCGGGCGACCAGGGTCCGGCCGTCGCGCGCCGGGTCCACGCGGCCCACGAGCCGGCCGCCGGACAGGACGGGCATCGCGAAGTACCCGTACACCCGCTTCGGCTTGGGCACGTACGCCTCAAGGCGGTGCGTGAAGCCGAAGATGCGCTCGGTGCGGGGCCGCTCCCAGATCAGCGAGTCGAACGGCGAGAGCAGCGTCGTCCGGTGCCGGCCGCGCGGCTCGGTCGCGAGCGCCGCCGGGTCCGCCCAGGCCGGCTTCCCCCAGCCCGCCACCGTGACCGGCACGAGCCCCGAGTCCGCCACGACCGCGTCGAACGCCTCGGCCTTGATCCGGTGGTAGTCGGCGATGTCGGCGCGGGTGCCGACACCGAGGGCCTCGCCCGCCTGCCGTACGAGACGGCGCAGACACTCCGTGTCGTCCAGGTCGTCGTGGAGCAGGCCGTCCGGGATCGCGCGCTCGGCCAGGTCGTACACGCGCTTCCAGCCGCGCCGCTCGGTGACCACCACCTCGCCGTACATCAGCGCCCGCTCCACGGCGATCTTCGAGTCGGACCAGTCCCACCACTCGCCCTTGTTCTTGGCCCCGCCCAGCTCGGTCGCGGTCTGCGGGCCCTCGGCGCGCAGCTGCGCGATCACCGCGTCGTACGCCGCCGGGGAGAGCTTGTGGCCCCAGTGCGGACGGTCGCGGTAGGCGCGGCGGCGGAAGGCGAAGAGCGGCCACTCCTCGACGGGCAGGATGCAGGCGGCGTGCGACCAGTACTCGAAGGCGTGGCCCTCGGTCCAGTACGCGTCCTCGACGGTGCGGCGGCCCACCGCGCCGAGGCGCGCGTACGGGATGAGCTCGTGCGAGCGGGCGAGGACCGAGATGGTGTCCAGCTGGACCTGTCCGAGGTGCCGCAGCACGCCCCGCACCCCCGCCCGCCGGTCGGGGGCTCCCAGGAAGCCCTGGGCCCGCAGGGCGATCCGGCGGGCGTCGTCGGCGGACAGTTCGGCGGCGGGGCGAGGAGCGGCAGTCATGATCCGCACCCTAGAGGGCGGCACTGACACCGGGTGGAGCTTTCGCCGGGCCGGCCACCGGCAGCCCCGGCCGCACCCCGGCCACCGGCAGCCCCGGCCGCACCCCGGCCACCGGCAGCCCCGGCCGCACCCCGGCCACCGGCAGCCCCGGC
Organism: Streptomyces sp. NPDC004788; assembly: GCF_053601115.1. NCBI lineage: Bacteria > Bacillati > Actinomycetota > Actinomycetes > Kitasatosporales > Streptomycetaceae > Streptomyces > Streptomyces sp. NPDC004788. The sequence goes on along the minus strand of NZ_JBSGBF010000081.1, from coordinate 21,036 downwards.
CGCACCCCGGCCGCTCCCCTCGCGGCGTCCTCAGCCCTCCTTCGTCGTCCTCGGCGGCAGGTACGGCAGCGGGGACGGGAGGCCGAGGTCCGACGGGAGGAGGGAGCCGAGCCAGCAGTCGCGGGTGGTGCCCTTGTTGATCAGGCCGGCGCGCTCCACACCCTCGACCGTGAAGCCGGCGCGTTCGGCGACGGCTCGTGAGGGGGCGTTGCCGACCTCGGCGCGCCAGAGGAGGCGGTGGACGCCGAGGGAGCCGATGGCCCAGTGGGCGAGGGCGGTGACCGCCTCCGTCATGTAGCCGTGGCCGCGGTGCTCCTCGGCCAGCCAGTAGCCGACCTCGCGGACGCCCGGGCCACGCGCGTGCAGGCCGGTCGCGGCGAGCAGCGGGCCGCCCGCCAGGGGTTCGACGGCGAAGGCGTAGTCGCTGTCCAGGCGCCAGCCCTCCGGCGCGATGCGGGTCACGAAGAGTTCGGCGTCCGCCCGGCCGTACGGGGACGGGACGGTGGTCCAGCGCTGGATGTCGGGGTCCTGACAGGCGGTGTACACCGCGTCGGCGTCCTCCGGGGTGAACGGGCGCAGGCGCAGCCGGTCGGTGCTCAGTGTGATGGGCTCCATGACGGAATTGTGGTGACCCGTCCGCGCGGGAGCGAACACTTTTCGGGCCGGGCGGCACCTTCCGGCGGCCTCGTGCGTTCTTCCTGTGTGAGGCGCGAGGGCCTGTCCGGCGGATCGGGCGCGGCCCCGGCGGTGGGCCGCCGGACAGGTCCTGGGGACGGGAGCGGCGGCTCCGGCCCTGCGGGCCTCCCTCCGCGAGGGCGGTCTCGCTTACGATGGCCGTTGCGGTGGGGACCACCTGCCGTGCCCGCGCCCGAGTCATGACAACGACCCAGTGCCAGGCCCGACCGGCAAGGAGACCAGCCTCAGTGTCCGTCTTCCACAAGCTCATGCGTGCAGGCGAAGGCAAGATCCTGCGCAAACTGCACCGCATCGCGGACCAGGTCAACTCCATCGAAGAGGACTTCGTCAACCTCTCCGACGCCGAGTTGCGGGCGCTCACCGACGAGTACAAGCAGCGGTACGCCGACGGCGAGAGCCTTGACGACCTGCTCCCCGAGGCGTTCGCCACCGTCCGCGAGGCGGCCAAGCGCGTCCTCGGTCAGCGCCACTACGACGTGCAGATCATGGGCGGTGCCGCCCTCCACCTCGGCTACGTGGCCGAGATGAAGACCGGTGAGGGCAAGACCCTCGTCGGCACGCTCCCCGCGTACCTGAACGCGCTGTCCGGCGACGGCGTGCACCTGATCACGGTGAACGACTACCTCGCCGAGCGCGACTCCGAGATGATGGGCCGCGTCCACCGCTTCCTCGGTCTGACGGTGGGCTGCATCCTCGCGAACATGACGCCGGCGCAGCGCCGCGAGCAGTACGCCTGCGACATCACGTACGGCACGAACAACGAGTTCGGCTTCGACTACCTGCGCGACAACATGGCGTGGTCCCAGGACGAGCTCGTCCAGCGCGGCCACAACTACGCGTGCGTCGACGAGGTCGACTCCATCCTCGTCGACGAGGCCCGTACGCCGCTGATCATCTCCGGCCCGGCCGACCAGGCCACCAAGTGGTACGGCGACTTCGCCAAGCTGGTCACCCGCCTCACCAAGGGCGAGCCCGGCAACCCGATGAAGGGCATCGAGGAGACCGGCGACTACGAGGTCGACGAGAAGAAGCGCACGGTCGCCATCCACGAGGCCGGCGTCGCCAAGGTCGAGGACTGGCTGGGCATCGACAACCTGTACGAGTCGGTCAACACGCCGCTCGTCGGTTACCTGAACAACGCCATCAAGGCCAAGGAACTCTTCAAGAAGGACAAGGACTACGTCGTCATCGACGGCGAAGTCATGATCGTCGACGAGCACACCGGCCGTATCCTCGCCGGCCGCCGCTACAACGAGGGCATGCACCAGGCCATCGAGGCCAAGGAGGGCGTGCCGATCAAGGACGAGAACCAGACGCTCGCCACGATCACCCTGCAGAACTTCTTCCGCCTCTACAACAAGCTCTCCGGCATGACCGGTACGGCCATGACCGAGGCGGCCGAGTTCCACCAGATCTACAAGCTGGGCGTCGTCCCGATCCCGACGAACAAGCCCATGCAGCGCAAGGACCAGCCGGACCTGATCTACCGGACCGAGGTCGCCAAGTTCGCCGCCGTCGTCGACGACATCGCGGAGAAGCACGAGAAGGGCCAGCCGGTCCTCGTCGGCACCACGTCGGTCGAGAAGTCCGAGTACCTGTCGCAGCAGCTCAGCAAGCGCGGCATCCCGCACGAGGTCCTCAACGCCAAGCACCACGAGCGCGAGGCCGCGATCGTCGCCCAGGCGGGCCGCCGCGGCGCCGTCACGGTCGCCACGAACATGGCCGGCCGTGGTACGGACATCAAGCTCGGCGGCAACCCCGACGACCTCGCCGAGGCGGAGCTGCGCCAGGCCGGCCTCGACCCGGTCGAGCACGTCGAGGAGTGGGCCGCGGCCCTGCCGGGCGCCCTGGAGCGCGCGGAGAAGGCCGTGAAAGCGGAGTTCGAGGAGGTCAAGGAGCTCGGCGGCCTGTACGTCCTGGGCACCGAGCGCCACGAGTCCCGCCGTATCGACAACCAGCTGCGCGGTCGTTCCGGCCGTCAGGGCGACCCGGGCGAGTCCCGGTTCTACCTGTCGCTCGGCGACGACCTGATGCGCCTCTTCAAGGCCCAGATGGTCGAGCGGGTCATGGCCATGGCCAACGTCCCGGACGACGTGCCGATCGAGAACAAGATGGTCACCCGTGCCATCGCCTCCGCGCAGGGCCAGGTCGAGTCCCAGAACTTCGAGACGCGCAAGAACGTCCTGAAGTACGACGAGGTGCTCAACCGGCAGCGTGAGGTCATCTACGGCGAGCGCCGCCGCGTCCTGGAGGGCGAGGACCTGCACGAGCAGGTGCGCCACTTCATGGACGACACGATCGACGACTACATCCGCCAGGAGACCGCCGAAGGCTTCGCCGAGGAGTGGGACCTGGACCGGCTGTGGAACGCGTTCAAGCAGCTCTACCCGGTCAAGGTCACGATCGAGGAGCTGGAGGAGGCGGCCGGGGACCGCGCGGGCATCACCGCCGAGTTCATCGCCGAGGCCGTCAAGGACGACATCCACGAGCAGTACGACGCCCGCGAGAAGCAGCTCGGCTCCGACATCATGCGTGAGCTGGAGCGCCGGGTCGTCCTGTCGGTCCTCGACCGCAAGTGGCGCGAGCACCTCTACGAGATGGACTACCTCCAGGAGGGCATCGGCCTGCGCGCGATGGCGCAGAAGGACCCGCTGGTCGAGTACCAGCGCGAGGGCTTCGACATGTTCTCCGCGATGATGGAGGGCATCAAGGAGGAGTCCGTCGGCTACCTGTTCAACCTGGAGGTCCAGGTCGAGCAGCAGGTCGAGGAGGTCCCGGTGCAGGACGCGGCCAAGTCCCTGGACAAGGAGGACGCGACCGTCCCGGCGGGCGCCGGGCGTCCGGAGATCCGCGCCAAGGGCCTGGACGCCCCGCAGCGCCCCGACCGCCTGCACTTCTCGGCGCCGAAGGTCGACGGCGAGGGTTCGGTCGTCGAGGGCGACTTCGCGTCGGACGGCGACGCGGCCGAGGGCGACGGCCTGACGCGCGCGGAGCGCCGGAAGGCGCAGAAGAGCGCGGGCGGGCGTCGCCGCAAGAAGTAGCCGCGTCGCGGTTGTCGTAGTCGAGGGGTCGGTCGCCGGGTGGCGTCCGGCCCCTTCGGCGTGGGCCGTCTCTCAGGCGCTCGGCAGGCCGTCCAGTTCCACCGCCGCGCAGCGCCAGCGCCGGTCGGAGCCGCGTTCGAGGCGGAAGGCCATGGCGCGGACGCGGTCGCCGGTGGCGACGGTGGCCCAGGCCTCCAGAGCGCCGTCCGCCGGCGGGTGGAAGCGGCAGGCGCGCACCACCGGGCGCGGGCCGGAGGAGCGCAACGGCGTCTCGGGGGCGAGCTGGACCAGCTGCTCGTACGCCTCGCCGATCGTGTGGCCGAGCATCCAGTGCACCGGCCGTTCCCCGCTCAGCACCGCGAGGAGCTTCTCGGCGAACATCAGGTGCGGCGGGGCCGTCCGCCGCGGGGCGACCCCGGCGGGGCCGCGAGGACCGGTGCCGGCGGGGCCCCGAGGACCGGTGCCGGCGGGGCCGCGGGGGCGCAGGGTGTTCGTGGTCATGGGATCCCCGTTCGTCGCGATGAGTGACCGGCTGATACCAGTCGGTAACTTCTTGGGCATCTTGTACGGGGGAGGCGGGCGCCCTCGCAAGAGGCGCCGGGCCTGCGGGGATCACACAGAGCGATTCACCTATCCAGGTGATGGGCGGGCTCGTGCGGTGGGCGGGTCGGGATGCGCAGGGCCTCGTGAGCGCGCCCCGGGGCGTCAACCCCGTACGGCGGTCCGTGCGGCCCCTCCGGTCCGCCGGGGTGGTGGGGGCCCGCCCCCGAAAGAGGACTCCGCACGTATCCTGAGGGCGTCTCCGACTACGAAAGCGGCCAGCCATGCGCGTGTACGTCCCTCTGACCCTCCCCGGTCTCGCACAGGCGCACAAGGACGGCGAGCTGGGCCCCGGGCCGCTCACCGCCTACGCCGTCACCCCCGCGCTGCGCGAGTGGTACGTCTCCGACGACATCGAGGAGCTGGAGTACGCCGCCCTCAACCGCGCCGCCGCCGCCTCGCTGCGGCTGCTCGCCGGTGACCCCGGGGCGGCCAGGCGGCGGGTCGTCGTCGCCGTCGACGTGGCCGACAAGGACGCCGTCGTCGACCCCGACCGCGGGCTCGACGCGAGCGCGCTCGGTGAGGTCCGCATCGCCGCCGCCGTACCGCTGGCCAAGGCCGCCGCCGTACACGCCGACGCGGACGACGCCGAGACCGACGTCGCCGCCGCTGCCGCCGCGCTGGGCGCCGCGGACCAGGGCGACGACGACGCGCAGTTCGTCGTCGACGGGGCCGAGGACCACGAGCTGCTGTGGTTCGGGGTGCAGGAGATCCCCGCGCTCCTCGGCTGACTCTCCCCGGCCGGCCCTGCCCGCCCGGCCTGACCTGGCGTGACCGTCGGTGCCGGCAGGTACCGTGGCTTCCCATGGGGAAGCACGCGAAGCATCTGGTCTGGGACTGGAACGGCACTCTGCTCGACGACATCGGCGCGGTCATCGGCGCCACCAACGCGGCCTTCGCCGAGCTGGGGCTGGAACCGATCACCCTGGAGCGGTACCGGGAGCTCTACACGGTGCCGGTGCCCAAGTTCTACGAGCGGCTGATGGGGCGGCTGCCCACCGAGGAAGAGTGGCTGCTCATGGACGGCGCCTTCCACCGGCACTACTGGGTCCAGGCCGAGGGCGCCCGGCTCACGGCGGGCGCGGCGGAGCTGCTCGCCGCGCGGCAGGCGTCCGGCTTCACGCAGTCGCTGCTCTCGCTCGCGCCGCACGACGACCTGATACCGCTCGTGCGGCAGCACGGGATCGCCGAGCACTTCGTACGCGTCGACGGGCGGACCGACCGGTCGTCCGACGGCAAGTCGGGGCACATGGTGCGGCATCTGGCGGCGCTGGACGGGGTGCCGGCGGAGCGCGTGGTCGTCATCGGGGACGCGGCCGACGACGCGCTTGCCGCGGCGCACGTGGGCGCGAAAGCGGTGCTCTACACCGGGGGCTCGCACAGCCGGGCGTCGCTGGAGCGGGTCGGCGTGCCCGTCGTCGACACGCTCGCCGAGGCCGTCGCCGTCGCGGACGAGCTGGTCTAGGGCCACCGCCGTCGGGGGCGGGGGTATGGGGCCGGGTACGGCCCCGTGGGGGGTTGTGCCCAATCGTTCCGCCCTGCGGAACGATTGCCCACAACCCCGATACGGCTACGCCTTCGCCTCCCTCAGCACCTTCAGGAACTCGCGCATCCAGCTCGGGTGGTCCGGCCAGGCCCTTGAGGACACCAGGCGGCCGTCCACCACCGCCTCCGTGTCCTGGAAGGTCGCGCCCGCCGCCTGCATGTCGAGTTCGAGGGCGGGGTACGCGGTGACGTGACGGCCGTCGAGGCTGCCGAGGGCGGCCGTGAGGAGCGGACCGTGGCAGATCTGGGCGACGGGCTTGTCGGCGTCGAAGAAGGACTTGAGGATCTTGCGGAGCTCCGGGTCGTTGCGGAGGTACTCCGGGGCGCGGCCGCCCGGGATGACGACGGCGACGTAGTCGCCCGGGTCGACCTCGGAGAAGGCGAGGTCGGCGGGCCAGGTGTAGCCGGGCTTCTCGGTGTACGTGTCGTAGCCCGGCTCGAAGTCGTGGACGACGAAGCGGAGCTTTTTGCGGGACGGGGCCGCGATGTCGACCTCGTACCCCTCTTCGAGGAGCCGCTGGTACGGGTACATCACCTCCAGCGACTCCGCCGCGTCCCCGGTCACGATCAAGATCTTCGCCATGGCGACTCCCAGATCCGTCAGATCCCTGATGTCGGTGTGTCTCGGTGCGTCTCGGTGTGTGCCCCGGGGAACCATGCGTCGCTGTCCACAGTGTCAAACTTCCGGCCCCGCTTTTGTACACATAAGGACCATGACGGCGTGGGGGTCATCAGCGATAGGCTTTTCCCGTGATCAGCGCGATATGCCGAGGGGGCAACGCAGCCCCCGGCTTCCGCCCGGTCCGCCACCGCGGCCGGGCCTACGGCGCGTTCGCCGATCCCTTCCGTCCGGGCCGTACCCACGCCCGCGGCACGACACCCACCGTGGCCGAGAACGACCCGGACATCTCTCATCGCGGCATAACGTCGACCCAGACCGGTACCACCGCGTCGTGGCGTTGTGCCCTTTCTTCCACCGACGTCACGCAACGGCGCGCGACAGGAGTCAGAGGACATGCAGACCAAGCTGGACGAAGCCAAGGCCGAGCTGCTCGATCGGGCCGCCCGGGTAGCTGAGAACAGCCCGGTCGGGGGGCGACTTCCGACAGGGCCCGACGGGAAGCGTCCGGACCACGCCACCCTGCTCGACTACCTCCAGCGCTACTACCTGCACACCGCGCCCGAGGACCTGAGCGACCGCGACCCCGTCGACGTCTTCGGCGCCGCGCTCTCGCACTACCGCCTCGCGGAGAACCGCCCGCAGGGCACCGCGAACGTCCGCGTGCACACCCCGACGGTGGAGGAGAACGGCTGGACCTGCAGCCACTCCGTCGTGGAGGTCGTCACCGACGACATGCCGTTCCTCGTGGACTCCGTCACCAACGAGCTGTCCCGCCAGGGCCGCGGCATCCACGTCGTCATCCACCCGCAGGTCACGGTCCGCCGCGACCTGACGGGCAAGCTCATCGAGGTGCTCAGCAGGGAGCCCAAGGGCGAGCTGCCGCACGACGCGCTTCTCGAGTCCTGGATCCACGTCGAGATCGACCGCGAGACCGACAAGGCCGACCTCAAGCAGATCACCAACGACCTGCTGCGCGTCCTGTCCGACGTCCGCGAGACCGTCGAGGACTGGGAGAAGATGCGCGAGGCCGCGCTGCGCATCGCCGACGGCCTGCCCGAGGAGCCCGTCGCCTCCGACCTGCGGCCCACCGAGGTCGAGGAGGCCCGCGAGCTGCTCCGCTGGCTCGCCGACGACCACTTCACCTTCATCGGCTACCGCGAGTACGAGCTGGTCAACGGTGACGCTCTGGCCGCAGTCCCCGGCACCGGCCTCGGCATCCTGCGCTCCGACCCGCACCACAGCGGCGAGGACAACCACGCCCACCCCGTCTCGCCGTCCTTCAGCCGGCTGCCCGCCGACGCCCGCGCCAAGGCGCGCGAGCACAAGCTGCTGATCCTGACCAAGGCCAACAGCCGCGCGACCGTGCACCGCCCCTCGTACCTCGACTACGTGGGCGTGAAGAAGTTCGACGCCGACGGCAACGTGGTGGGTGAGCGGCGCTTCCTGGGCCTCTTCTCCTCGGCCGCGTACACCGAGTCCGTCCGCCGCGTGCCCGTCATCAAGCGCAAGGTCCAGGAGGTCCTCGCGGGCGCCGGCTTCGCGCCGAGCAGCCACGACGGCCGCGACCTGCTCCAGATCCTGGAGACCTACCCGCGCGACGAGCTCTTCCAGACCCCGGTCGACCAGCTCCAGGCCATCGCCACCAGCGTCCTGTACCTGCAGGAGCGGCGCCGGCTGCGGCTCTACCTGCGCCAGGACGAGTACGGCCGCTACTACTCGGCCCTCGTCTACCTGCCGCGCGACCGCTACACCACCCGCGTCCGGCTGCGGATCATCGACATCCTCAAGGAAGAGCTGAACGGCACCAGCGTCGACTTCACGGCCTGGAACACCGAGTCGATCCTGTCCCGGCTGCACTTCGTCATCCGCGTCGAGCCCGGCACCGAGCTCGCCAAGCTCACCGACGCCGACGTCGACCGCATCGAGGCCCGGCTCGCCGACGCCACCCGCTCCTGGGCCGACGGCTTCGCCGAGGCGCTCAACGCCGAGCTGGGCGAGGAGCGCGCCGCCGAGCTGCTGCGCCGCTACGGCAACTCCTTCCCCGAGGGCTACAAGGCCGACCACTCGCCGCGCGCCGCCGTCGCCGACCTGTGCCACCTGGAGGCCCTGGCCGACAGCGGCAAGGACTTCGCGCTCTCCCTCTACGAGCCCGTCGCCTCCGGCACCGGCGAGCGCCGCTTCAAGATCTACAAGACCGGTGAGCAGATCTCGCTCTCCGCCGTCCTGCCGGTCCTCAACCGGCTCGGCGTCGAGGTCACCGACGAGCGCCCGTACGAGCTGCGCCTCGCCGACCGCCCCAATGCCTGGGTCTACGACTTCGGCCTGCGCATGCCCACGCCCACCGGCAACGGCGGCGACTACCTCGGCGACGACGCCCGCGAGCGCTTCCAGGAGGCCTTCGCCGCCACCTGGACCGGCGAGGCCGAGAACGACAACTTCAACTCGCTCGTCCTGTCCGCCGGTCTCAACTGGCGCGAGGCGATGGTGCTGCGCGCCTACGCGAAGTACCTGCGCCAGGCCGGATCGACGTTCAGCCAGGACTACATGGAGGACACCCTCCGCAACAACGTCCACACCACCCGGCTGCTCGTCAACCTCTTCGAGGCCCGCATGGCCCCGGAGCGGCAACGCGCCGGCACCGAGCTGATCGACGCCCTCCTGGAGGAGTTGGACGCCGCCCTCGACCAGGTCGCGAGCCTGGACGAGGACCGCATCCTGCGCTCCTTCCTCACCCTCATCAAGGCGACGCTCAGGACGAACTTCTTCCAGAAGTCGGCCGAGGGCACGCCGCACTCCTACGTGTCGATGAAGTTCGACCCGCAGGCCATCCCGGACCTGCCGGCCCCGCGCCCGGCCTTCGAGATCTGGGTGTACTCGCCGCGCGTCGAGGGCGTCCACCTGCGCTTCGGCAAGGTCGCCCGAGGCGGCCTGCGCTGGTCCGACCGCCGCGAGGACTTCCGTACGGAGATCCTCGGCCTGGTCAAGGCGCAGATGGTGAAGAACACCGTCATCGTGCCGGTCGGCGCCAAGGGCGGCTTCGTCGCCAAGCAGCTCCCGGACCCGTCCGTGGACCGCGACGCCTGGCTGGCCGAGGGCATCGCCTCGTACAAGACCTTCATCTCCGCCCTCCTCGACATCACCGACAACCTGGTGGCCGGCGAGGTCGTGCCCCCGGTCGACGTGGTCCGCCACGACGAGGACGACACCTACCTGGTCGTCGCCGCCGACAAGGGCACCGCGACCTTCTCCGACATCGCCAACGGCGTCGCCGAGTCGTACGGCTTCTGGCTGGGCGACGCGTTCGCCTCCGGCGGCTCGGCCGGCTACGACCACAAGGGCATGGGCATCACCGCCCGCGGCGCCTGGGAGTCCGTCAAGCGGCACTTCCGCGAGCTGGGCCACGACACCCAGACCGAGGACTTCACCGTCGTCGGCGTCGGCGACATGTCCGGCGACGTCTTCGGCAACGGCATGCTGCTCTCCGAGCACATCCGCCTCGTCGCGGCCTTCGACCACCGCCACATCTTCATCGACCCGAACCCGGACGCGGCCACCTCGTACGCCGAGCGCCGCCGCCTCTTCGACCTGCCGCGCAGCTCCTGGGCCGACTACAACGCCGAGCTGATCTCCACGGGCGGCGGCGTCCACCCGCGCAGCGCCAAGTCGATCCCGGTCAACGCGCACATGCGGGCCGCCCTCGGCATCGAGGACGGCGTCACGAAGATGACCCCGGCCGAGCTGATGAAGTCCATCCTGCAGGCGCCCGTCGACCTGCTGTGGAACGGCGGCATCGGCACGTACGTGAAGTCCTCGCACGAGTCGCACGGCGACGTCGGCGACAAGGCCAACGACGCCATCCGCGTCGACGGCCAGGACGTCCGCGCCAAGGTCATCGGCGAGGGCGGCAACCTCGGCGCGACCCAGCTCGGCCGCATCGAGTTCGCCCGCGTCGGCGGACCCGAGGGCCAGGGCGGCAAGGTCAACACCGACGCCATCGACAACAGCGCCGGCGTGGACACCTCCGACCACGAGGTCAACATCAAGATCCTGCTCAACGGGCTCGTCGCCGAGGGCGACATGACCGTCAAGCAGCGCAACAAGATCCTCGCCGAGATGACGGACGAGGTCGGCCGGCTGGTGCTGCGCAACAACTACGCGCAGAACACCGCCCTCGCCAACGCCGTCGCCCAGTCGCCGTCCCTGCTCCACGCCCACCAGCGCTTCATGCGCCGCCTGGGCCGCGACGGGGCGCTCGACCGCTCGCTGGAGTTCCTTCCCAACGACCGGCAGATCCGCGAGCTGCTGGGCAGCGGCAAGGGCCTGAGCCAGCCGGAGCTCGCCGTCCTCCTCGCGTACACCAAGATCACGGTGGCCGACGAGCTGATCGGTACGGAGCTGCCGGACGACCCGTACCTGCGCGGGCTGCTCCACGCGTACTTCCCGACGCTGCTCCGTGAGCAGTTCACGGAGGCCGTCGACAACCACGCCCTGCGCCGCGAGATCATCACCACGGTGCTGGTCAACGACACCGTCAACACCGGTGGCTCGACCTTCCTGCACCGCCTCCGCGAGGAGTCCGGCGCGTCGATCGAGGAGATCGTCCGCGCGCAGACCGCGGCCCGCGCGATCTTCCGCCTGGGCGAGGTCTGGGACGCCGTCGAGGCGCTCGACAACAAGGTGGCGGCCGAGTTCCAGACCCGGATGCGACTGCACTCGCGCCGGCTCGTCGAGCGCGGCACCCGCTGGCTGCTCAACAACCGGCCACAGCCGCTCCGGATCGGCGAGACCATCGAGTTCTTCGCCGAGCGGGTCGAGCAGGTCTGGGAGAAGCTGCCGCAGCTGCTGCGCGGCGCGGACCTGGAGTGGTACCAGTCGATCCTGGACGAGCTGACCGCGGTCGGCGTCCCGGAGGAGCTGGCGCTGCGCGTGGCCGGGTTCTCCTCCGCCTTCCCGACGCTCGACATCGTCGCGATCGCGGACCGCACCGGCAAGGACCCGCTGGCGGTCGCCGAGGTCTACTACGACCTGGCCGACCGGCTGCGGATCACCGACCTGATGGACCGGATCATCGAGCTGCCGCGGGCCGACCGCTGGCAGTCGATGGCCCGCGCCTCCATCCGCGAGGACCTGTTCGCCGCCCACGCCGGGCTCACCTCGGACGTCCTCGCCGCCGGGAACGGCACCTCCACCCCGGAGGAGCGGTTCAAGGCGTGGGAGGAGAAGAACGCGGCGATCCTGGGCCGGGCGCGCACGACCCTGGAGGAGATCCAGGGCTCGGACGACTTCGACCTGGCGAACCTGTCGGTGGCCATGCGGACGATGCGCACGCTGCTGCGCTCGCACAGCTGATCGCTGATACGAGAAGTACGAGAAGGGGCGCCCCCGCCGGTCCACGTGGCCGGCGGGGGCGCCCCTTTCGCGTACGGGGGCGTACGGCTACGAGGTCACCGTGGACGTCCACAGGCGGCGCGCCGCCAGCGCCGCCGACGCCAGCAGCAGGGCGTTGCGGAGCGTCATGACGGCGAGGCCCTGCCAGGTGCCGGCGACGACATCCGGGTAGAGCACCGGGTACGCGAGGGAGCTCAGCGCCGCGGCGGGCAGCAGGAGCACGGCGACCGGGCGCATGACGGTGCGCCGGCAGGTCAGGCAGACGGCGGCGAGTCCGAGCAGCCACACCATGTACTGGGGGCTGATCACCCGGCTGGTGACGGTGAAGAGCAGCACCGCCGCGAAGGCCGCGTCCAGTGGGGTGGCCGCGGTCCAGCGGCGGGCCCGCATCCGCCACAGCAGCAGCCAGATGAAGGCGACCACGGTGAGCAGCAGGGCCAGGTGGCCGACGGTGGAGACGTACGGACCGACGTACTCGTACGCCCCGTAACGGAACTCCACCCCGCCGGGCCAGATCCCGGCGGCCTTCGCGAGGGCGAGGCCGGTGCCGCCGAGGGACTCGATCTGGATGCCCCGGTTGCCCTGCTGGCGCAGGAAGTCCAGCGAGTCGGTGAAGAGCAGCGCGAGCACGCCGAACAGCGTCAGGGCGGTGACGGCGGCCGCGGTCCACGCCTCGCGGGTGGTGCGGCCGCGCGGGGTGCCGATCAGGGTGAGCGCGGGCCAGACCTTGACCATCGCGCCGAGCCCGGCGAGCACCCCGCCGATCCGGTGCGCGGCCGGGGCGCGGGCCTTCAGGGCGAGCAGCGCGAGCACGGCGAGCGCGGTGGTCTGCACGTCGTAGCGCGCGAGCGGGATGTGCAGGAGGAGCGGCAGGCCGAGCACCCAGTACCAGGCGCCGTGGGTGAGCCGGGCGCTGTCGGCGGTGGCGAGGGCGACGGCGACGGCCGCGTCGGCGAGCAGGGTGAGGAAGACGAAGCCCTGGAAGTACGTGAACCAGGGCAGGACCCCGGGGGACATCACGACCAGGCCGGCGCCGGGCGGGTACTGCCAGGTCGGGTCGCCGGGCGGGAAGGTGCCGTGGGCGAACTGGTCGTACCAGTGCCGGTAGAGCGCGTACACCTCGGTGGCGACGCCGCCGATGCCGAGGTCGTCCCGGCGCAGCAGGATCAGCATGCCGATCCGGGTGAGCAGCCAGACGACGCCGAGGGCGAGCAGTCGGCCGATGCCGACGGTCACGAAGGTGGCGGAGGTGAAGGTCTCCGACTCGAAGGGCGAGCGGGTGAGGGCGGGCGGCGGGGGCGCGGTCGCCTTCGAAGGGGCGGTCGCGAAGTCGGCCGCCTGCGCCGGGTCGGGCGCGGGCGCTCTCGCGGGTGCCGTGCCGGCGGTGGTGGCGTGCGGAGGGGGCTCGTTCGTCATCCCTCCGCACTCTAGGGCGTTATGTCCTACTTCTTCCCGTTCTTGCCCCCCGAGCCGGTGACGCTCGTGAATTCCTCGTACGCCGCCACGACCTCGTCCGCCGGGCCGTCCATCCGCAGCGTGCCCGCCTCCAGCCACAGCGCCCGGTCGCAGGTTTCGGTGATGGTCGAGTTCGAGTGGCTGACCAGGAAGACCGTGCCCGCCTCGGCGCGCAGCTCGTCGATCCGCTTCTGGCTGCGGCGCCGGAAGCCGGCGTCGCCGGTCGCCAGGGCCTCGTCGATGAGGAGGACGTCATGGCTGCGCGCGGCGGCGATGGAGAAGCGCAGCCGGGCGCCCATGCCCGAGGAGTACGTGCGCATGGGCAGCGAGATGAAGTCGCCCTTCTCGTTGATCCCGGAGAAGTCGACGATCTGCTCGTAGCGCTCGGCGATCTCCCGGCGGCTCATGCCCATCGCGAGCCCGCCGAGGATCACGTTCCGCTCGCCCGTCAGATCGCTCATGAGCGCCGCGTTGACGCCGAGCAGGGCGGGCTGGCCCAGGGTGTACATGTGCCCCGCGTTCACCGGCAGCAGGCCCGCGACCGCCTTGAGCAGCGTCGACTTGCCCGAGCCGTTCGAGCCGATCAGGCCGATCGCCTCGCCCCGGTACGCGGCGAAGCTGACGCCCTTCACCGCGTGCACCTTGCGGGTGCCGGGCGCGCCCTTGCCGCGCGCGACGATCCGGCTGAGGGCGGAGGTCGCGCTGCCCTTGCCGGCCCGGCCGCCCTGGACGGTGTACGTGACGTGGACGCCGTCGGCGACGACGGTGGGGGTGCGCTCGGGCGCCGTATCCGCTGTGCCCGTCGCGTGCGCCGTCATGGTGAGGGTGTCAGCCACGGCCGTAGGTCTCCTCTGCCTTCCAGAAGTAGATGAAGCCGCCGGCGAAGGTCAGCACCGCCCAGCCGGCCGCGAGCGCCCACACGTGGGGCGGGAGCTGCGAGCCGTGGAAGCTCTCCACGAGCGCGTACCGCAGCAGGTCGATGTAGACGGCCGCCGGGTTGGCCTGGAGCGCCACGATCGCCGCGTGCGGCAGGTCGCGGCCCTGGGTGAGGTGGGCGATCGACCACATGACCCCGGAGGCGTACATCCAGGTGCGCAGGACGAACGGCATCAGCTGCGCGATGTCCGGCGTCTTCGCCGCGAGCCGGGCCATGACGAGCGCGAGGCCGGTGCTGAAGAGCGTCTGGAGCAGCAGCGCCGGGATCGCGAGGAGCCAGCTCGGGCGCGGGAACTCGCCGAAGCAGACCAGGATCGCGACCAGTGCGCCGAGCGAGAAGAGCAGCTGCTGGAGCTGCTGGACCGCGAGGGCGATGGGCAGGCTGGCGCGCGGGAAGTGCAGGGCGCGGACCAGGCCCAGGTTGCCGCTGATGGCGCGGGTGCCGGTCATGATCGTCTGCGAGGTGAAGGTCCACGCGAAGACGCCCGTGAGCAGGAACGGGACGTAGTCCGCGATGCCCTTCTTGACGTCCATCAGGACGCCGAAGATCACGTAGTAGACCGCCGCGTTGAGCAGCGGGGTCATCACCTGCCAGATCTGGCCGAGCTTCGCCTGGCTGTACTGAGCGGTGAGCTTGGCCGTCGCGAACGCGGTGATGAAGTCCCGCCGCGACCACAGCTGGCGCACGTAGGAGAGGAGCGAGGGGCGCGCCCCGCTCACGGTCAGCCCGTGGCGCCGGGCGAGGGCCCGCAGCTCCTCGGAGGTGGGCGCGGCGGGCGTGGTGGGCGCGCCGGCCGTGGCGGGGGCGCTGGGTGGGGGCGCGAGAGTCTGCGTGGTCACGTCGCCTTCCGGGGGCAGGCCGTCCGATGGAACGGGTCCGTATCGTCGCTACGGCGAGAGTAGAGCGCGGCGCCGCCGAGCGCAACGTCGGGACGGGACCGTCCCGTCGTCACGACGGCGTTCCGTAACCGCTGGTTAAGATCCTGTGCATGACGACACCGTCCGGACCCTCGGGAACCCCTCGCCGCGCCCCCGCCGGAGCCGCCGTGCTCCGTGAGGACGTCACCGAGGCCATCCGGGCCGCCGTCTTCGAGGAACTCGCCGCGGTCGGCTTCGCCAGGATGTCCATCGAGGGCATCGCGCGGCGCGCCGGCGTAGGCAAGACCGCCGTCTACCGGCGCTGGAAGTCCAAGCTGTCCCTCGTCCTCGACCTGGTCGGCGCCGTCGCCGTCCGCGGCCTGCCCGCGCCGGCCACCGGCTCGCTGCACGGGGACGTCCGCGCCCTCCTGGAGGTCGCCGCGCACGCGCTGCGGCACCCGGTGGCCTCGCAGGTCATCCCGGACCTCCTCGTCGAGGCCGCCCGGCACCCGGAGATCGCCGACACGCTGAAGGCGGCCCTGCTCGACAGCCAGCAGGGCGTGGTCGCCCAGGTCGTCCGCGCCGCCGTCGACCGCGGCGAGCTGCCGGCCGGCTCCGACCCGGACCGCGCGCTCGACCTGGTCCTCGGGCCGCTCTACTGGCGCCTGGTCGTGGTCCGTACGGAGCTGCCGAAGGGGTACCTGGACGACCTGGCGCGGTCGGCGGTGGCGGCGCTGACCGCGTAGCGCTTCGGGAAGCCCTGCTTCCAGGTAGCCCTACTTCACCGCGCCCGCCATCACCCCGGACACGAACTGCCGCTGGAAGGCGAAGAACACCAGCAGCGGGATCACCATCGACACGAACGCGCCCGGCGCGAGCACGTCCACGTTGTTGCCGAACTGGCGGACCTGCTGCTGGAGCGCCACCGTGATCGGCGGCGACTGGGCGTCGGCGAAGATCAGCGCCACCAGCATGTCGTTCCACACCCACAGGAACTGGAAGATGCCGAGCGAGGCGATGGCCGGACCGCCGAGCGGCAGCACCACCCGGGCGAACAGCCGCACCTCGCCCGCACCGTCGAGCCGGGCCGCCTCCAGCAGCTCGCGCGGGATCTCCGCGAAGAAGTTCCGCAGCAGGAAGATCGCGAACGGCAGACCGAACGCCGTGTGGAACAGCACCACCCCGAGCGTCGTCTCGAAGATCCCGAGCGCGCCGAACAGCTTCGACACGGGCACGAGCGCCACCTGCACCGGCACCACGAGAAGCCCCACGACCAGCAGGAACCACCAGTCGCGGCCGGGGAAGTCCAGCCACGCGAACGCGTAGCCGGCGAAGGCGCCGACGACGACCACGAGGAGGGTCGCCGGGACGGTGATCAGGACGGTGGAGACGAGGGAGCCGGTGATGGCGTCGTTGGAGAGCAGGTTGCGGTAGTTCTCGGTGGTCAGCTGCGCCGGGGCGGTGAAGACCTGCCACCAGCCGCTCGCCGCGATGTCGGACGGCGAGCGGAGCGAGGAGAGCAGCAGTCCGACCGTCGGCATCAGCCAGAAGAGGCCGACCAGGACGAGGAAGACCCGGACGGCGCCGGAGGCGGTACGGGCGGCGAGCCGGGAGCCGAGCCGGGAGCCGGGCCGGGGGCCGAGCGGGGAGCCGGGCCGGGAGCCGGGTCGGGGGCCGAGCCGGGAGCCGAGAGAGGTCACCTGCGGTTCTCCCTTCGCGTGCGGCGGACGCGGCGGATGTTGACCGCCATCACCGGCAGGACGAGCAGCAGGAGCAGCACGGCGATCGCCGAACCGACCCCGAGGTCCGCGTCCGTGCCGAAGGACGAGCGGTAGAGCTGGAGGGCGAGCACGTTCGCGTCGTCCTGCGCCGAGCCCGGCGCGATGATGAAGACCAGGTCGAAGACCTTCAGGACGTTGATCATCAGGGTGACGAGGACGACGCCGAGGACCGGCGCGAGCATCGGCACGGTGATCCGGCGGAACACCTGCCACTCGTTCGCCCCGTCGACCCGCGCCGCTTCCAGCAGCTCGCGCGGCAGGCCGGCGAGCCCGGCGGCGATGAGGACCATCGCGAACCCGGCCCACATCCACACGTAACTCCCGATGATCGCCGGGGTGACGAGCGTCGGGCCGAGCCACTCCACCCCGTCGTACTGCTCGCGGAAGTTGCTCGCGGGCAGCCGGAGGACCGCCCCGTCGGCCGCGGCCGGCAGCCGGAAGGTGCCGTCGGCGGCGGCCGTCGTCGTGGCCACCACCCGGCCGTCCCGCACCGCCTCGATCCGCAGCCCCTTCAGGCCGAGCTCCTTCGGATCGACGACGTTGGGCTTCCCGCCGCCGCCCCGGGTGAAGTCCAGCCAGGCCGTGCCCGTGATTCCGGCGCCGTCCGCGGCGGGGGTACGGGCCGGGCGGGCGCCCTCCGGCATCCGCGCCGGCGGAACGCCGATCAGCGGCAGCCGGGCCACCTCTCCCGTACGGACCGGGGACTTCGTCTCGTACGCGCCGCCGCCCGCCGCCTTCAGCGGGTGCGCGGGCAGCGGGCGGGCGCGCGGGAACGTCGACGCCTCGGCGAAGGTGTCGTGCACGCCGACCCAGACCGCGTTGGCGACCCCGCGGTCCGGGTCCTGCTCGTAGACCAGCCGGAAGATGATCCCGGCGGCGAGCATCGAGATCGCCATCGGCATGAAGACGACCAGCTTGAACGCCGTGCCCCAGCGCACCCGCTCGGTGAGCACCGCGAAGACCAGGCCGAGGGCCGTCGCCACGGCCGGTGCGACGACCACCCAGATCAGGTTGTTGCGGATGGCGGTGCGGATCGCCTCGTCCGTGAAGAGCGTGACGTAGTTGTCCAGGCCGGCGAAGGAGTCGCCGGACCTGTCGAAGAAGGAGCGCTGGACCGAGTAGCCGATGGGGTAGACGACGAGCGCGCCGAGCAGGACGAGGGCGGGCAGGAGGAAGACCGCGGCGGTGAGGGTGGTACGGGTACGGGTGCCGGGGCGGCGGCCCGCGCGGCCACGGGGCCGGGCGCGGTCCGCCCGGTCGTGCGGGACGGCGTGCGTACGGGCGGCCATCGGTCCCGCCCCTCAGCCCTTGTACGCCTTGGCGGCCTCGGCCTCCAGTCTGGCCTGGGCGCCCGCCACGTCCTTCGGGTTCTTCAGGAAGTCCTGGAGCGCCTTCCACTCGCCCTTGCCGGGCGTGCCGCCGAACGACTGCGGCATCTGGTCCGACATGTCGAAGCGGAACTTGTCGCCCGCGCCGATCAGCGACGTGGCGATCTTCCGCTGCACGTCGTTCGGGTACGCGGCCGGGTCCAGGGCCTTGTTGGGGGAGAGGAAGCCGCCCTCGGCCGCCCAGATCCGGGCCGCGTCGGGCGAGGCCAGGAACGTGAGCAGGGCCTGCGCGCCCTTGCCGTCCTTCAGTGCCACGGCCGCGTCGCCGCCGGTCACCACGGGCGCCGCGGCTCCGTCGCCGACGGCCGGGAACGGGAAGACCTTCGCGTCCGTGCCGATCTTCGCCCCGGTCTGCGCGATGTTGACGGCCGAGAAGTCGCCCTCGAAGACCATCGCCGCCTTGGCCTGCTCGCCGCCGGTGAAGGTCTGGGTGACGGAGACCGGATACTCGGTCTGCAGCGCGCCGTTCGTGCCGCCCGCGAGCAGGTTCGGCTTGCCGAACAGCTCGGCGAGCGTGGTGAGCGCACGGGCCACGGACGGGTCGGTCCACTTGATGGTGTGCTTGGCGAGCTGGTCGTACTTCTCCGGACCGGCCTGGGAGAGATAGACGTTCTCGAACCAGTCGGTGAGCGTCCAGCCGTCCGCGCCGCCGACCGAGACCGGGGTGACGCCGGAGGCGGAGATCGTCTCCGCCGTGCTCAGGAACTCCTTCCAGGTCTTCGGCTCGGCCGCGCCCGCGTTGTCGAACGCGGCGGTGTTGTACCAGACGAGCGACTTGTTGGCGGCCTTGAAGTAGACGCCGTACGGGGTGCCGTCGACGGCGCCGAGGTCCTGCCAGCCCTTCGAGTAGTTCGCGGCGAGCTGGGCCCTGGCCTCGGGGCCGAGCGGCTTGAGCCACTTCTGCGCGGCGGCCTGCTGGATCGCGCCCACCTGCGGCAGCATCGCGACGTCGGGCGGGGAGCCGCCGGCGATCTTCGTGCCGAGGAAGTTCACGATCGGGTCCTGGGCGGGCACGAAGGTGACGGTCGCGCCGGTGCGCTTCTCGAACTCCTTCAGCACCTTGGTGAAGTTGGCCTGCTCGGGGCCGGTCCAGACGGCGGCGACCTCCAGCTTCTCGCCTTTGAGGGAGGGCAGCCGCAACCCGGAGCCCGTGGTGGCGGCGCCGGGCCCGGCCGGTTCCTGCTTCTTGCCGCCGTCGCCGCTGCCGCAACCCGCGGCCGCCATGAGGACGGCGACCGCCGCCACGACGCCGAGTCGAAGAGTTCTGCCGTTACGCATCCGAGCCCCGCCTCTCCCGCGTTCTCCGGTCCCGTGCGCTCAGGTCTAGCGGGGTCGCGCGGGGCCCGCAATACCGCCTTCCGCGGCAAACGGGGGATCGTGATGGGCTCGTGACGTGCCGTCAGGCCCCGCGACGGGCGTTGGCGGGGTGCCGTGACGGGCGTCGGCGGGGTCCGTGACGGGCGTTGCGGGCGTCCGCGGGGCGTGCGTCAGGCGTGCGTCGGGGACGTCAGGGGCGGTATCGGCGCGGCGTCGACCGAGCGGGCCGCGCGGTCCAGGGCGCTCGCGAGCAGGGCCAGGTCCGTCGGGCCGTTGCCGAGCTCGCGCACCGGGCGGCGGGTCGGCGGATCGCCCATCCGCTCCCACTCCACCGGCACGACCGTGGGCCGCTGGGTCGCCGTGCGCGGGATGCGCCCGGTGACCCGGCCGGTCTGGAACGGCGTCACCCGGCCGTCCGGGTGCCCGAGCCGCCCGCGGCCCGGCTGCGGCCCGCCCGGACCGCCGGGCCCGGCCGGCGGCGGGTCGAGCACGATCCGCAGCCGCGCGCCGTGCGCAAGCTCCGTGTCCACCGTCCGGTCCGGCCGCGCGGACGTCGCGACCAGGTGCACCCCGAGCCGCGCGCCGCCGCGCGCCACGGCTTCCAGAGCCCGTACGACCGAACCGGCCGCCGGCCGCCCGGGCGCGCCGAGGGCGGGCGCGACGAGCGCGTCGAAGTCGTCCACCAGGACGACGAGGCGGGCCAGGGTCGCCGCCCCCTCGGCACCCCCGGCCTGCGGCGGGACCGCCGGCGCCGGGTCGGCGCTCCGGCGGTACGTCGGGACGCTGTCCTGGTCGTAGATGTCACCGGCGCCGGGGCGGGGCAGCCGCCCGCTCGGCGTGTCCCCGAGCATCGCGGCGCTCGCCGCGGCCCCCGTCCGGTACGTCCGCCCGCTCGGCGTGTTTCCGACCGCTCCGCTCGCGTCCGTGCGGAGCGTGCGGCCGCTCGTCGTCTCCCCGAGCGTGCCGAGGGCGCCGGGGGCGCCGGGGGCCGTGCGGGCGTCCGGGATACGGGCCGAGGCGCGCGCGGCGGACGAGGGGACGGACGACGGGACGGACTCGTCGGGGCTCGCGGCGCGCTGGCCGATGAGACGGGCCGAGCGGCGGTCGGCGAAGTGGGTGTCGCCGAGGAGCTCGGCGCGGCGCTTCAGCTCCGCGCCCAGGGCCTGGGCGAACTCCCGCATCCGCACCGGATCGGAGGCCACCAGGTGCTCCGTGACGTGCGGCAGCTCCGTGCACGGCGCGAGGCCCTCGCCGCGCTCGCCGCCCGCGCCGTCGACGAGCAGCAGCCCGAGCCGGTCCGGGCGGCCGCCGGCCGCGAGGGAGGCGGCGATCGAGCGCAGCAGCTCGGTGCGGCCGCTGCCCGCCGGGCCCTCGATCAGCAGGTGCGGGCCCTCCTTGGTGAGGTCCAC
>NZ_JBSGBF010000080.1:0-38027 GCF_053601115.1 Streptomyces sp. NPDC004788 | reverse complement strand
TTCGGCCGGGGGTACCCGGCCGACGGGAGCGGGTCAGACGGTTGCGGCGAGCCAGCCGATGGTCTCGGTGGTGTGCTTCCCGTCGCTCTTGGTGGCGCCGGCGTACACCTCGTTCAGGCGGATCAGGAAGCCGCTGGTGGTGACGTCGTGGATGCGGATACCGGGCGTCTCCGGGCCGTTGAAGGTCTGGGTCAGGGGCAGAACGACGACGCTGGAGCCGGGCGGGAAGGGGGTGGGGAACGTGACGCGGGTGAAGGTCGACGTGTTGCCGCCGGCCGTCTCGATCGCGTTGTCGGACTTCAGCTCGATCTTGCCGGTCTGAATGAAGCTCATCACTGACTTCCTGATCTAGGGGATCGCTCGGCCGATGTCGTCGGCCGATGCAAGGCTTGTCCGGCGACCGGCCATGTATGCCGAAGTCCTACGGATGAGTGATCGCGTTCCAGCCACAGCCCGAGTGCGCCACACAGCGGGTTGAACGACACCACGGGCCGCCTCGGATGGGCAAGCACATCTGTCACTCACCGCGTCCGCTGCACGGAAGTTGTGCCAGACCCGAAACTCGTGACCAGAACCAGCGCCCCGTTCCTCATGCGCAGCAGCCGGTGAGCAGCCGGAACGGGCAGCGGGGCCGGGCAGGGTGTTCCTGTCCGGCCCCGCTGTCGTCAAGTGGTCGAGGGGAAGGGCTACGGGGCGGCCTGCTGTCCAGGGAGGTAGGCCATCACCCCACCGGTGATCGGCACGCACCGTGTATCGGCCGGGAGCTGGACGACGCCCAGGTGCTCCGCCTGCCCCGCCGCGCGGATGCGTTGAAGGTGATCACGTCCGTACAGGATGGTCCCGGGATCCTCCATCGTGCCGGTGATGCACAGCACTGGGTCCGGCAGGAACCTCCCACCATCGGCAAGGGCAACGGCCAGCTCGGCACCGTTCGCCTCGGCCGCCGCGTTCTCCAATGGGGTCTGGCACTGCGGGCACAGGACGAACGCCAGGCGGCCGCTCTCCCACTTCCCGGTCCAGTTCTCGGCGGCCTTAGACGTGAGGTCCTTCGGCGCGTAGCAGCCGCACCGGTTACACCGGAGCCGCTTTCCTATCCGAGCCTGTGGGCGCTTCTTTCGACTCATACCCGGTCAACGACGTTGGGGGCGCGCCGGTACTGGGCTGACGTCGAGCGTGCCGGAGGGCGGCGTCAGGGGGTGTCGCCGGACCAGTCCCAGCGGTTCCGCTCGCCGGGCCGCGGGTCGTACAGGGCGCGGCCGCCGGCGCCGAACTGCCCGAGCTCGGTCGTCAGCGCGACGCCGGTCTGGATCTCGTCCGCGCTCCAGCCGGTGATGTCGAGCAGCAGCCCGTCGAGCGGGCCGCCGACCAGTTCGGCGTAGTCGCGGTGCGGGAGCGGGCCCGGGTGGTCGTGGTCGGCGCCGTAGACCCAGCCGCGCAGCAACTCCTCATCCCTGTCCATGGGCTCAGCCTCCCAGCCACCACCGACAACCGGGGCCCGGCACGTGTACCCATCACGTCTGCCCGCCGCCGGCGGCGCGGGGCTTGCCCAGGGTGGCCTCGGGCTTGCCCGCGCCCGCCGACGGCTTGCCCGGGCTCAGCGGCGCAGACGCGAGAACCAGCCGGTGGTCTTCTGCTCGGGCACGGCCTGGTCCTGCTCCTGGTCGCGCTCCTCCTGCCGGGGGCTCACACCCCAGGTCAGGTCCAAGTCGGCCTCGAACCGCTGGTCGCAGTCCCCGCACAGAGACGGGCGCTTCGCCGAGGAAGCCCAGCCGGCGCGACGCGCGGTCACCTTCCATCGTTCGTCGGTGAACGCGGCACCGCACTCGGTGCAGACGGGACGCTGAGGAGCGGGCCAGAAGTCGTCCGGCGCCGCCTCGCCGCGTACCGGCCCCTGGCGCTCCTGCGTGCCAGCCGCTGGGCTGACGACGGCGCCGGCCTTGCACCCGTCGCACAGGTGCGGGTGGGAGTCCTTCGCAGCTCCCCAGTCCGTCGGCTGTACCGCCTGCCAGCGGGCGTCGGTGAACTTCGCCCCGCAGCCGGTACAGACGGGACGGCGGGCCTCGCGCTCGGCCGCCTGCTTCGCCGCCTGCTCCTGCGCCGCCCTCCGCAGCTCCGCCTGGTACGCCGCCGCGCGGGCCTTGGCCTCCTCTGCCTCACGGGCGTCGGCGGCCTCGCGGCGCGGGTTGCCGATCGCCTCCAGGAGGGTCTGCGGGCCGCTGCGTCCGAAGCGGGCGAACACCGGGCCGGCCGGGCCGTGCTGGCGCAGCTGGTTCAGGCCGGTCGCGATGATCGGGATCCTCCGGTCGTAGAGGTGGTGGCCGCCACGCTGCCGCTCCCCCTGCCACAGGTGCCGGGTCACTCCATCAGGCGCGGGACCGTGCGGTTGGGGTTGCGCTCGCCGATGCGGTTGAACACCAGCAGCACCGGCGGGTGCGGCGCATCGCCGTACCGGCTCTCGGGGACCGTCCAGCGCGTACGCCACATCGGGCGCTCCTTGCCGTCGGTGTCCTTCACCTTCCGCTTGAAAAACCGGGCGTACTTCTCCAGCCTGTCGGCGAGTTCCTCCGCGGTCTCGTGGCAGTTGTCGACCTCGATGAACAGCAGCGGCACCCCGTCCTGCGGGGCGGTCAGCACGATGTCGGCCTGGGCGCCGCCCTTGCCAGGCGCGTTCCACGTGCCGGTCGCCGGGAGCGGGACCTCGGTCCAGAACGAGGCGATCGTGCCGATCCCGTCCGGGGAGTCGACGGCAGCCTGGGCGGCTTCTGTCCTCTGTCCACATGCTGGCGGGCCGTCTCTGCAGGAGCTGCGCTGCAAGCAGATGGGGCGGGCCCGTGCGGCGTCCATCACGGGCTCGGGCCGGCGGTGCCGACGGTCACGTATTTCCCCACGAGTCGCGTGTTCGGCTTCACGTAATTCCCCACCCCGCCGGACCTGATCCGGTGGCCGGCTCAGACGGCTACACGAGTGGGCCGAGCGTCGGCACGTCCGTAGGCGAGCACCTGGGCGAGGACTTCTCGGAACAGGACGACGTCCCCAGGTGGTGCTTCGATGACGGCTTCGATCTCGCCGTCGCTCAACCGCAGGTCCGCCAGTGCCTCAGGGCGCAGCGAGACACGGAGGACGTTGCCTGTCAGAACGGCTTCACGTACACAGCCATACGCGGTCCCCTGGTCAGCTGTGACCAGGCAGTGCGTGTCCATGCCCAGGGCGACTTCCTGATCATCTGGGTCTTCCTCGCCTGCCATGAACATCAAGATGAAGCCGCTTCCATCCTCGCCCTCGGCAAGAGCAGCCTCGGTGAAGTAGCCGTCGGGGTCGATCTCGGTCGTGGCGACACGCGCAGTGAATCGGTATGTCATGACGGGGTTCTATCAACGCGTTCAGCCGAGCAGGACACAGGGGCGGAGCGTCGGTGGGCTTACGACTCGCTCACGGCGGCGGAAGCGCGGAAGTGACAGCGCACCGACAAGAATTCGGCCGGGGGATGAACCCGCAGGACGGGATTTCGGTCTCGTAGAGGGGTCCGGCCTGGGAGCCAAGCAGCCCAGCGGTGTGGGCCCTTGTTGTGTCATCGAAGTTACGGAGCCACCCCCCAAATGAAGAAGAACCTGACTGGTCGTCGTCTGGCGTCCATGGGCCTGGCGGCCGGCGCCGCGCTGGCGCTCGTCGGTTCGGCCGCGACCGCGGCCACCGCCGTGCAGAAGCCGGGCGAAGGCATCATCGGCGGCCACGAGCAGCCCGACGGAACCTACCCCTGGATGACCGCCCTGCTGCACAAGGGCGAGGCCAGCCCGGTGCAGAGGCAGTTCTGTGGCGGCAGCCTGATCGCCGACAACATCATCCTCACCGCCGCGCACTGCGTGACCGGCGAGAAGGCGAACAAGCTCGAAGTCACCGCCGGCAGGACGGTGCTGTCGAAGAAGAACCAGGGCCAGCTGCGCAACGTACGCACCATCACCGTCCACCCCCGCTACCTCAAGGGCGACGAGGCGTACGACCTGGCGCTGCTGGAGCTCGCCAAGCCGGTGACGGGCACCGCTGCGGTGAACTTGCCGACGCCGGGCACCGACGCGCTGCTGCGGCCGGGCGCCAAGGCCACGGTCATCGGCTGGGGCAACACCGACACCGAGATCACCCACTACCCGGACCGGCTGCGCGGGGTGCAGGTGCCGCTGCTGTCTCACGCCGAGTGCAAGGCGACCAACAAGGGCTACAACAAGGCCGTCAACATCTGCGCGGGCGTCGAGGGTAAGGACTCCTGCCAGGGCGACAGCGGCGGCCCGCTGTTTCGCAAGGTGGCCGGCCGTACGTACCAGATCGGGATCGTCTCGTACGGCGAGGGGTGCGCGGAACAGGGCGCCCCGGGCGTGTACGCCTCGACCAGCTCGGCCAAGCTGTGGAGCACGCTGGCCGAGTCCGCCGAAGGGCGACGGATGCTGAGGATGCTCGGCCGCTGAGGCGGCGCCGCGGCCGTACCGCACGTCCTCGCGGGCATGCGGTACGACCGCGCGCATCATCCGACCTGGCACCGCGCCGTCACGGGCCCTGGCGGTGAAGGGCTCGGCCAAGGCCAGAGCGGTGAGCGCGCCCAGCGGGAAACCAGCGACGGCCAGGAACGTGACACCAACAACTGCGAGCACCCGCCTCCCCAGGCTGAGGCGCGAGACGACAGGGCCACTCGGCCTCCTCCCTCACCGACGGCGGCCATGGGCCGTCCCGTCCCAGTGGTCTGTGGTCCTGGCGAGGGCGCCGGCGAGCTCGTCGCGGTTCATGTGCGAGCGGCCGCGGATGCCGGCCTTGGCTGCCTTCTCGTACGGCTCCGCCTTGGGCAGAGACCCAAGCGACGGGGAGCGGGAAGGTCCGGAAGAGCTGGTCGCTCGTTTCTTGGCAGTCGGTTCTGTCCGGCCGCTTGGGCGCTCGTCCTGAAGTGCTGGCCTTCTCGCCGGTCTCCTTCGGGCTGCGGGCCCGCTCCACGCTGGCGCGCAGCGCCTCCATGAGGTCGACGACGCCCGTGGGCTGGGCGGCCGGCTCGGCCTGTCGATTCTCTCTCCGGCGGCCTTGGCCTTGATGAGTGCTTTGACCTTCTCTTGAAAGGTGTCGTCGAAAAGTCCTCCGGATTCCAGCCGGCGGTCAGGGCGTCGATGAGCTGGTGGGCCATCTTCACCTCAGCCGCGGGCGGCTCCCGCCTTGCCCGGCAGGTCGGGGACCGCCTGGTGGGGGTGCGGACCTCGTCGGCCCAGTGCAGGGTGTGCAGGGTCAGCAGCCGTACACGGGTCAAGGTATGTCGCCGGACCACTCCCGACGGTTCCTCTGTCGAGACGCGGGTTGTGCAGCGCCCAGTCACCGAGGTCGGACCGCCCAAGCTGGGGGGGACCAGCTCGCCACCAATCTGGACATGACCACGCGCCGTGGCGAAGACGTCCGAGCTCTTCGACCCGGCACCCAGCCGACGGGTGTGCGCGGCGATCCCCACGTCCGGCAGCCGCTGCGCGACGCCCTGTCCGGTGAGGCAGCCGGAGCCGGCCGACGCCGGAAGGGTGGCGGCGGCGGGCCCCCTCAGACGGGCGTGGTACGAGCTGGCGCGGGTACGCGCCGGTGTGTATCGAGAAGCGCGCAGCCGACCGGCCGACCGGCTGTCTCGACGCTCCCGAGCGAGGCCCGTGAGGAAGGTTCGGACCGATGACCGGTGACGGCGCCTATGAGCGCGACCGCACATACATCACCACCCGAATCACGGCCGATGGGCGCGACGGCTATCCGGTGGAGCCCGGGCGGTACCGGCTGATCATCGCCCGGGCCTGTCCTTGGGCGAACCGCAGCGCGATCGTCCGGCGGCTGATGGGCCTGGAGCACGTCCTCTCGATGGGGATCGTCGGGCCCCTGCACGACGAGCGCAGCTGGTGCTTCCACCTGGATCCGGGTGGCCGGGATCCCGTCCTCGGCATCGAAAGGCTCCAAGAGGCGTTCTTCCGGCGCGAGGCAGGCTATCGGAGCGGCATCACCGTGCCCGCGATCGTCGACGTCCCCACCGGCGAAGTGGTGACCAACGACTTCGAGCGGATCACGCTCGACCTCGGCAGCCAGTGGACGGCCCATCAGCGAGACGGCGCGCCGGACCTCTATCCGCAGAGGTGGCGCGAGGAGATCGACGATGTGGCCGACAAGGTGTACCGGGACGTCAACGACGGCGTCTACCAGTGTGGCTTCGCCGGAAGCCAGGACGCGTACGACACGGCGTACCGCCGCCTCTGGGAGCGGCTGGACTGGCTGGAGCAGCGGCTCGGCGGCCGGCGCTATCTGGTTGGCGACACCCTCACCGAGGCCGATGTCCGCCTCTTCCCGACCCTCGTGCGCTTCGACGCCGTCTACCACGGCCACTTCAAGTGCAACCGGCAGAAACTGACCGAACTCCCGGCCCTGTGGGCCTACGCGCGGGACCTGTTCCAGACGCCCGGCTTCGGTGACACGATCGACTTCGCGCAGATCAAGGCGCACTACTACGTCGTTCATCACGACATCAATCCGACCGGGATCGTCCCCCGGGGCCCGGACACCCGCGCCTGGCTCTCGCCGCACGGGCGTGAAGCGCTCGGCGGCCGGCCGTTCGGCGACGGCACCCCACCCGGGCCACCGCCCCCGTCCGAGCGCGTGCCGCCGCTCCCCACGCTACCTCTGGCCTGGCCCGACACCCCGGCCTCCCCCGGGCCATGCCATGGGACCGCTCGTTGAAGGGCAGCGAGGACGCGATCGAGGGCGTCGGAGCTGTACGGGTCCGCGCGATTACTGAGTTTTTCAGGGTGGGGTCGGTGGTATGAGGGTCAGATCGGTGGCGGTGAGGCAGCCGTTCATCAGGTGGGGCCGGAGCTGGATCCTGCGTAACTCGCGGCGGAGGACACGGTCGAGGTCGTCGGGTGCGTCGAAGGCGGTGTTGCCCATGGCTCTGCGCGCGAGTGACCAGATGGCCTCGACGGGTTCAGGTCGGGCGCACAGGGCGGGAGTCGGACGGTGGTGAGCCAGTCGTGCTCGGCCTCATACCGCTTCAACCCGGCGGCCAGGTGGGTGTTGAGATTGTCCCAGACCACCACGATTGGGCCGCCGAGCTGGATGTGCGCCCGCACCAACAGGTCGCGGTAGTCCTTCCAGGAGAAGCTCTTACGTGCGCCTTTGAGGAGGAGGTGGGTGCGGGGCCGGTGGATGAGACGGCTTTTCTCGCCGGGGTTGTAGCAGCACAGCGCGGCGACCGAGGTCCGGCGGCGGGACCTGCCACGGACGTGGATGACGGGCGTGTGCCCGCGTCGGCCCCAGGTGCGGGCCCGGGGCGGCGTCATGGAGAAGCCGGCTTCGTCCTCGAAGACGATCCAGGCGCCACACGCCGCCGCGAGGCTTTTGCCCGCGGCCACACCTCCTTCTTCCACAGCTCCACCGCGTGCTCGTCGCGTTCGAGTGCTCTGCGGGCGGGTGCCTGCCAGGACCAGCCGTGCCGTTTGAGCAGCCGCCACACCGTCGCCACCGACAGGCTCACCCGCAGCCGCCGGCGGATCACCGCCTGGACCCGGGCCAGAGTCCAGCGTTCGTCTTCGAAGCCGTGAGCTGCAGGTCCCTTCCCGAGTTCTTCCTCGAGTACGGCGAACTGGGAATCGCTGATGGTCGGGAAGTTCGCCGGCCCTGCAGAGCGCAGGCCCTCCAGTCCGCCCTCGCGCCAGGCACGGCGCCAGCGTTCCACCGACCGCACACTCACCCGCAGGTCCCTCCCGATCGCTGCGGTCTTCTCACCCGCCGCGAACCTCCCGCCAGACTGAAGCCGGATCCCCTCACGAAACGCCCGACGCTCCGCGGTCACGCCCCCACCCTCCGGATACCTCATCCCACCGGCATACCGCAGGGATCACGAACCGTCACCACCCGACGACAACCCGAAAACCTCAGTATCCAGAGCTTGAACTTGAAGCGCTGCGTGGACCATGACCCCCTTGCCTGGCTTTGTTCATGAGAACCGGTTCTGGCTCGCTTTCCGTGACGCGTGCACGGTGGGTGATGTTCGCTAGGAGACCAGTGGGACCGAAGGTGCGCCTCAGGTGCAGACGATAGGGCAGCCGCGTCGGATCGAGTGCTGTGCAGCGCGCAGGAACAGTGCGACGTAGAAGGCTGTGTCCAGGTCCTTGGTCCACGGTCCTGTGCAAGTAGTTGCCAGGTCCTTTGCTCGGCGCCTGAACCACGTGCTCAGGTCGAGGTTGTCGCATGTCGCCGGGGTTTCGCCTGGCAGATCGATGGCTGCCGCCAGCTTCTCGGCGAGCGGTAGAGCGAGAAGGGCAACGAGCACGGTCCAGCCGCAGAGGATCTCCGATTCCTCTCGTGACAGGTGCATCTGACACAAAGCGAGGAACCCGCTCATGTCGGGGGTCAGCTTTTTCCTCGAAAGCTTGCCCTGAGCCAGGTGCGAAGGCCGTCTCTGCGGGGACGGCCTCGTAGGGCGGCAGGCCCCGCCGCCTGAGTTCAGCATCGAGTGCCGAAGCAACTTCACCCCATGCGTCTTTCTCTTCACCGAACCATTGCTCAGCGCCGACGCTCACCAGGCAAACACCCATGTGGGGAAGCTATCGTGCGCGTCTGACATCGATCAGTGAGCCAACAGGACTCGTTTGCGGAGCAGCGCGAAGCCGGCCCGGCCGATCAGCTGGCGCTTGAGGATCTTGATCCGGTTGACGTGGCCTTCGATGACTCGGGGGTTCCAGGGCAGGGTGAGGACGGCGATGACGGCGTCGCGGTCTGGGTCGATGCCGACCGCGAGAGTGTGGAGGCTGGGCAGGTCGTCCTGGCGGACGGCGTCGAACCACTGCGGGAGCCGTTCGCCCTGGCGTTCGGTGAGCATGTGGGCGAAGGACCGTGCGTGACCGGTCAGGGCATCGAGTTCGGGGCAGTTGGTCAGGACGGCCTTGAGCCGGAGTTGCTCGATCTCGGTCAGCGTCTCGGGTCGGCTGAGGATCCATCTCGTCACCACGCGGGGTGTCGGCGGCTGCGCGGTGACCGGCCGTGGTGAGGTGCGCTTCTGTCGCAGGTAGGCGCTGACGTGGCCGTAGCAAAGGGGCCCGGCCGGCGAGCCGGACGACCATGCCCTCGGACGGTCCCGCGGCGGACTGACCACCAAGATCCACCTCGCCGCCGAACAGCAACTGCCGCCCCCCTGGCGTTCCTCCTCACCCCGGCCAGGCCGGTGACGCGAGCGCGTTCCCCGAGGTCATGGCCCGTCTGCGGGTGCCGCGGCCGGTCGGCCCGGCCCAGGACCACCCCGGAGGTGGTCCTGGCCGGCAAGGCGTACTCGTCCCGGGCGATCCGGGACCATCTCCATCGGCGCGGCGTCCGGGCGGTGATTCCGCAGCCCGCCGACCAGGTCGCCAACCGGAAGAAGCGCGCCGGCTCGGCGGCCGTCCGCCGGCCTTGGATCGCGAGGTCTACAAACAGCGGAGCCGTCGAGCGGTGCATCACCAGGCTCAAGCAGTGGCGCGGCCTGGCGACTCGCTACGACAAGACCGCCACCACCTACCTCGCCGGAGTCCACATCGCCGCCGTCTTCACCTGGTCCGCGAGATGATCCGAAAGGGGCATCCGGCGGCGATGCGTTGTGGCAGTAGCCTGCTCAGTCGTCAAACCACACGACTAGGCGCACGTTGTCGTCGCCGTGCTGTTCGGCGAGTTCTTTCATCGCCTTCCAAACGGGTTACCACTCGCCGGTTTCGGTGACGGCATCTCTGCGGCAGATGGTGACGGATCTGTACAGCGTGTCCCCGACCAGCCATTCCTTTCCTTCGGGCCACTCCCGAACCTCGCCAGGTTTGAGACCGACAGCCGCGGCGAATGCGCGACTCCAGGAGGCTTTGCCTGTCATCCTGTGCCCGCTCGGGGTCTGGCGGTACTCGTGAAGCCGGCTGTCGGGCTTTTCGGCGGGCTCGTCCCAGTCGACGGCCTTCACCTCGGCCCACGTGATCCACGTGATGCCGTGAAAGCCATCCCCGCCGTACCAGTCGGTCAGCTGGGCGAACCGCGCACTCACGGTGGTCGAAGCGTTGGTGGGAAACCCCCGTCCTGCGGCCAAGGGACGGAAGTTCGCGTAGTTGCGAACCCCGAAGAGACAACCGAACGCGTCGTAGTCACGGAAATCATTGAGAGAGCTGAGGTCGTGTGCGCAGTACCAGACCGGCTCCTTATCATCTTGCGACACCCGATACTCGAGGAAGCCGCGTATGTCTGTACCCATGCCAGGCATTCTCCCGACGCCGTCAAATGATTTCGTCTGAACCGGGTTGAGACCTACGCGTACCTGAGCTCGCTGGCCAGGAGGTTCTGTGGTGGGAACAGCGCCCAGATGGCCTTCCAGCCAAAGCACGGACGGCAGCTCTGAGCGTAGTCCGGTGGACACGGATGCGACCGGCCCCGACGGCATGTGATCCGAAGGAAACGACCTAGCCGAGCAGGCGCCGCAGCCAGTCCCGTCGGGCCGCGACCGCGGTGCGGCTGACGGCCGCGTGCGGGGCGAGGGTGTCGAAGCCGTGGAGGGCGCCGGGCCAGACGTGGAGTTCGACGTGGCCGCCGGCCCGCCAGAGGGCGTCGGCGTAGGCGGTGACCTCGTCGCGGAAGGTTTCGGCGGAGCCGACCTCCAGGTAGGCGGGGGGCAGGCCGGTGAGGTCGTGGGCGCGGGCGGGAGCGGCGTACGGGGGGAGGTCGGGGGCACGGTGCAGGGGGCCGAGGGCAGCCTGCCAAGCGGTGGCGTTGGAAGTGGCGTCCCAGGTGTCGTGGCCGGCGGCCTGCCGGGTGGAGGAAGTGGTGCCGCGGTCGTCCAACATCGGGCTGAGCAGCAGTTGTCCGTACGGCGCCGGGCCGCCCCGGTCGCGGAGCAGCAGGGTGAGGGCGGCGGCCAGTCCGCCGCCGGCGCTCTTGCCGGCGAGCACGATCCGGTCGGGGTCGATCCGCAGCCGCCCGGCGTGCGCGGCGGACCAGCGCAGGGCGGTGCGGCAGGCGTGCAGCGGGGCGGGGTAGCGAGCGGCGGGGGCGAGCGGGTACTCGACGGAGAGCACGGCCAGCCTGAGCGGCTCCGCCAACTCCCGTAGCAGGCGCGGCAGTACGGCGTACGGGTTGCCGCCGATCAGGCCGCCCCCGTGCAGGTACAGCAGCGCGGGCAGCGGGCCGTCCGCCCCGGCCGGGCGGCCGGAGACCACGGCGACGCCGTCCGCGTTGTGCTCGGCCGCCTCGAACCGTCCGTCGTCGGCGAGTTGGCCCAGCGTCGGTCTCGGCCGCCGTTCGGCGTCCCGCCGCTGCCAGGCCGCCAGCCCGCCGGGCGTCAGCGGCGCGGGCACCCCGCCGCGGGCAGCCAGCGCGGCGGCCAGCTCGGGGTCCAGGTACGGATCAGTCTCCATGCGGTCGAGTATGGCGAAGCCCGGCCGAGAGCGGCGCGCCAGAACCCGATCTCGTGAACAGAGCCAGCTGGCTTCGTTGATCTCCTGTGACAGCGTTTGTCGACCGGTTCCGGGGTCAGTTGGTGATCAATGGACCCGCGGATGTCGATGAGAAATGACGGCACTGCTGTGGTCGGGGCATGGGGAGGCTCAACTGGGATCCGAAACCGTGCGGTGCTGAAGAACCTGAGTGCTCCAGGTGTCCATCATGGGACTGCGGCGGTAAAAGACGTTCGGCTGCACGGGGTCACATGCCACCAGCAGGATGTCTCCCTGGCCGAGCACAAGCTTCTGCTCGACTCGTGTCGGTCCTGGCCGGCGGACCCGATCGACCTCAAGGTGCAGCGAGTACGAGCCTGGGGACAAGGAGAAGAAGCGGACCGTTCGGAAGGTGGTCCGCTCAACACTGCAGAGGTGACGCCCGTTTGCGGTGACAGACAAGACGCACCACTTGGGCGACGTGCTCGGGGGAGGATCGCGTAGGTCCGCCTGGAAAAGCAGCCCAGTCAGGCCTCGACGGCGGGCCCTGTGGGACAGGTAGCGGGAACGCCACTTCAGTCGACCCTCGAAGACGCTGTTCATCTGCACCGCACTGCTGCCCATCGTGTCTCCATCTGCAAGCTGGCCAGGGCACCTGGCCACCCAGGCTGGCACGGGAGACGTTGGAAGGAAAAGTGCCCTGACCGGCAGGCGGACTCGCAGAAGACTGCCGGCAGCAAGCGGTGATCGCAACGGAAGTCAGCCAGCCTTAACAGTGTCCTCGGCCCGGGCTCGGATGGAGGCGAGGCGGTAGGAGTCGGTGCCGGTCTCGATGATGGTGCAGGCGACGACGTGTTCGTGCGTCATGTGGCGTCCGAGCAGCAGCACCTCGATGAGCGCGCGGGTGCCGCCCCGCTCACCGTGGATCTTCATGGCCTGGGTCCACCAGGCGTCGTGGACCGGGTGAACTTGCCGGCCGAGCGGGCCTGTTCGAGAGTGTGGAGCTCGTCCTCGGTGAAGGTCCGCAGGGTGTACTGCCCCAGCCGGATCCGCGTTCCGCAGGAAGTCGCCGTTGAGGAGCAGCCACCGCTCTGGAACGGGTGCCGGGTGGGCGCAGAAGGCGACGAAGCTGTCGGAGACGTCGGACTCGGCGTCCTCGCGCCGGTTCTGTGCGCCGAGCAGGGCGATGTTCGGGTCGAGGGGCGCCAGGAGGTTACGACGTTGCCGGCTGTCGGCCGAGTGGTGGTCAGGCTGCCTGTGGAAGTGCTGGAGGTGCCCGGAGGGTCAGCGCTGCCTTTTGCTCACGACGAGCCCGGCGGCCCGTACACACCGGCCAGCTCAACCGCCAGATGTGCGAGTCGCTCTCTTGCCTCGGGCGGGTCCAGCACCTCGATGCGTGCCCCCAGCCCGGCCAGCTGTGTCGCGACGACTTCCGGCGTCGGCCCGTCGACCCGTATCTCCGTCCACCCGTCGGGGAGTATCGGACCGACGTGCAGGCGGCCGTCGAACAGGCGCTCCAGGATCGCCATGGCACCCGGCTCGGCCCGGGCCCGGACCGTCGCCGCATACAGCCGCTCCTCCAAGCGCGCGGCGAACGAACGCCAGACCGTGGGAAGGTCGAAGCCGGGCGGCCGTACGACGGGCTCGCCGGTTGCCTGGACCGAGGTGACCCGGCTGAGCCGGAAGGTTCGCAAGCCGCGCTCCGTCTCGGCGACGAGGTAGCCGTGACCGGCCTTGGTCACGAGCCCGAGCGGATGGACGGTTCGCACACCGACGGGCTTGCCGGGCCCGGCGTACCCGAGCCGCACCTGGATTCCGTCCACCACAGCCCGCCGGAGCGCGTCAAGGTGCGGCCCGGTGCTCGTGACGTCGACGCGTGACCAGTTCGTGCCATCGGCAAGGCCGGCCCGCGACGCGGCCTCGGCGCCCGCACGCAAGGGTGCGGGCAGCGCACGTACCAACTTACGCAAGGCTGTGCGCAGTTCAGGCGTGGTTGCCGAAGGGCCCGCGAGCAGGAACAGTGCCCGGATCTCCTCTGCGGTCAGCCCGGTGAGGTCCGTACGGGCGCCGCCGACCAGCGACCAGCCGCCGCCGCGGCCACGCTGCGAGTAGACGGGGATGCCCGCGGTGGACAGGGCCTCCAGGTCGCGGCGTGCGGTCCGTGGCGACACTTCGAGTTCGGCGGCGACCTCGGCCACGGTCACACGGGTGCGTGTTTGGAGGAACAGCAGGGTTGCCACCAGGCGATCGGCTCTCATAGCGACCATTGTCTTGCCGAAATAGGCCAGGAGATGACCTGTTCGGCTTCCAGGATGAGGTCATGACGCAGAACATGGAGAACACCCCGCGGTCCACTGTCACCCCTGACGCCACCGACGACCCCCGCCAGGGCCTGCTGAAAGCAATCGCGCTGGCCGGGCACACCATCGCCGCAGTCCGGCCCGAGCAGTTCGACGGGCCCACGCCCTGCACCGAGTTCACCGTCCGGCAACTGGCCGGGCACCTTGTCGCCGTGCTGCGGCGGATCGCCCTCGCCGGCCGCGGCGGCGACGTGATGACTCTGCCCACGGTCGCCGACGACCTTGCGGACACCGCATGGCAAGAGGCGTGGGACGCCGCGGTGCGCGAGGTCGAGGCGGCGTGGGCGGACCCCGAGGTCCTGGGCCGGATACTGAAACTGCCGTTCGGCAGCCTTCCGGGCGGGGCCGCGGCGGCCGTGTGGACCTCGGAATTCACCGTGCACACCTGGGACATAGCCACCGCGACCGGACAGTTCCCGGACTGGGATCCCCAACTCGTAGCGATCTCGTACGCCGCCATGAAGCGCGGCCTGCCCACCGGGCCACGTGACGGCGCACCGTTCGCGCCCGCGGTGGACATCGACGCGGACGCGCCGGCCATCGACCACCTCGTGGCATGGTGCGGACGCAAGCCGTAATCAGCAACCGAACAGGCACGGCACGGCGCTCGCGGCGCCCCCATCGCCGGGACGCCCTCCCCGCACGTCAGGGCAGGGAGGGCGCTCCATTCCGGACGCGGAGCGGCCAGTGGAGCGGCCCGGCCGCGGGCCTGACAGTGCGTCCCGGTGTGGGCCCGGGTGCCTGTGCCGCACAGGTCGGCAAAGGGCAGCCCGGGCGCAACTCGCGCCCACGGTCTTTGCGAAACCCTTCATCAGGAAGCCTCCCCCGCCCGGACACGAGCCCATCACGCAGGACACGAGCCCATCACGAGTGAGCACCGGCTGAACGGGGCTTCGGGCAGGCCATCGAAAGGTCGCTCGTCAAAGACCGGGCGGTGAGCGACAGGACCCCAGCGAGACCACAGACGAGATGCGTCGAACCAGCAACGCGACCAGACAGCCGAGATGCGTCAGGCCATGGACGCAGCCAAGCGGCAGGGGCTGCAGAAGGCCTGCGCGCCCACGCCGCCCAGATCCACGCCGACACCGAAGACCGGCAGACAACGCGGAGCCGGCCCGGCAAACCCGCGTCCAGTGGACCCGCTGCAGACCGAGAACACCACCAGCCAACTGACCGAAGGCCCACACAGGCCGCGGCGCACGACGGGCCGGCAGTCAGAGTGCGTCACCGGAGCAGCAGAAAGCGGCACACGATGCCAGGGCCGGCCGCAGAGGCACGCCGGGGCGCGGGTCGCGTCGCGCAGGGCGCGACCGCCGTGGCCACCAGGCAAGCCCAGTGCCACGGCGACGCCGTCGTCGACTTCCTCGCTCCGCCAGCCATGAACATCCAACAGCCGGCCGTCCAGCGGCCCGCCGACCAGCCCGGCAAAGGTCCGGTACGAGAACGGACCGAGGTTCGGATCGTCGTGGCCGTGCCCGCAGACCCGGCCGCGCAGCAGCTGCTCTGGCGCCGCCGTCCTGTACGCCACGCACGAGCCGGAGCTGACTGACTTCTACGCACGGCTCGGCCTTCATCCTCTCCCCCGACGGCATCGGCATCCCGACCCCGACCGGGCTGATCTGCCACGGCCCGATCAAGGGCTCCCGCTTCTCGGTGAAGCCACTGCGCACCGGTATTCAGATGGAGCCCATGGCCGCACGGTGCGGGCGGCAGCTCGTCGTCCCGGGTGTCCTGCTTGTTCCTGCGCGCTGGCGTCAGCGGCGGATGACATTGGAGCCCGCGTCGTTGACGGCGCGGGTCCACACGTCGCGGTCGAACCACTTGGAGATGTTCGGCTGCAGCTCGATGACGATGCGCATCCTCGCTTCCCCCTCGTGTCCGGCCGGGCCGCGGCTGCCGGTGCAGCCGGTGCAGCCGTCCTCGCCGTGGATGTGGTCGGCCATCCAGGCGTTGACGGCGACGTCGATGATGACCGCGTACAGATTGCCACCGGTCTGCGCCAGGGAGTCCGGCACTCGGGCGAGGACCAGGGCGAGCTCTGGGTTGTCGATCGGCGGCATCGGGGCCCGGACAGCGGTGGCGCGAAGAGGGCCGCGGCGAGGACGAGGACGCCTGGAACCGCGCTGACTGGCGCGGCCAGATCGCCGGCTGGATGTACCACGAGGCCCTGTCCAAGGAGACGGCCCACCGGCCGTACACCGAGCGCAGCGGGTGGGCGCGGCTCGGGAAGAACGGCCTGCCGGGCGAGCTGACGTGGGAGGAGTTCGTCTCCGCGCGGAACGGATCCGGGAGCTCTTCCACGATCGCCGGCCCCTGCCCCCTGGAGCTGCTCACCCGGAGCGAGGGCCGCTGGTGGCTGCCCCGCGCCTACGCCGACCTCCTTGACCGGTGGAAGACGCTGGAGGCGAAGCTCCTCGAGCGAGCGCGGCTGTGCTCGCGGTGCGGGGCGCGAGGGCCGCGCTGGAGCGGCTGGAGCGGCTGGAGGACGCCGACCAGGACCGGGTACGTGACGATGTGCCGGCCGTGCTCGGAGGCGGAGTTCACCGCGTACTCCGGGCCCCTGCGCGCAGTGCCGTACGGGCAGGTGCGGCCCGGAAGTTTGCGGGCCGACGACTACCTGTGCCGACTGCGCCAGTCGAGCAGGGCCTCGATGTGGGACCACTGCCATGAACACGACCTGCTCCGCAGCCCGGTCTGCGCCAGCTGTAACCCCCTCGAGGGCGAGGGCATCCCGGAGCACCTGCTGCGGCGGGAGGAGGTCGCTGCGCACCTGCTGGAATGCAGCCGCTGCCGCAAGGAGCGGACCCTTCCCCTCACGGTTCCACGCCGCGATGGCCGGTTCCGCCTGGAAGACGAGGCCCGGCACGTCAGCTGCCCGCTGCAGCCGCACGTGCGACACCGGGACACCACGACGGCCGGACACGTCGTCGACCTGCACTGCGACCGGCACTGCACGAAGAGGTGGAGGCAGGAAATGCCGGCCGCCGAGGCTCTTGAGCTGGTCCGCGTCTTCGTCGACCAGGCCCTCGTGGCCGGACAACCCGGGGCCGGGGTGCCGGGCCCGCGAGCGGCTGCCGACACGAATGCGCAGACGTCACGAGGCCCCCGTAATGTGCGCGGGACAGCGCTTGATTGTCGGACCGGTCTGGCACGATGCGGGCTCCTCGACACCGAGTTGCGCGAGTCGCCGAGCGAACAACAGGGGGAACCTTCATGAACACCATCGACCATCCACTCGTGGCCGCCTACCTCGACGCCGTCGCGCGCGAGACGGCCGAACTGCCCGCCGAGCGCCGGGCCGAGCTCCTGGCGGACCTGCGCGAGCACATCGAGGCGAGCCGCGCCGAGGGCGAGCAGCAGCTGCGAAAGGTCCTCACGGACCTGGGCGAGCCCCACACGGTGGCCGCGTCCGCGCTCGCCGAGGGGCCGCCCGCGCCACGCCGCGCACAGGGCGGGCCGACGACCACAGTCGCGGGCCCGCCGCCCAGGCGTGCCTGGCCCACCGTCGCCATGCTGACCGTGGCCGGGCCGATGTTCCTGTTCAACATCGTCGTGGGGCTGTTCCTGCTGCTGGCCTCGCTGCTCATGCTGTGGGACTCGCCGCTCTGGGAACAGCGCAGCAGAGTGATCGGCACAGTCACCACGACGGCGGTCCCCATGCTGGTGATCATCGCAGGCCTCCCCCACACCCTCCACGTCACTCATACCGCGCGGCTCGTGATCGTGGTGCTCTCACTCACCGTTCCGGCCATCGGCGCGGCCGTCCTGCTACGCACTGCGCGTCCCACCCCCTGAGCACGGCAAAGGCGCACCTTTCACTCGACACGACGCAGGGAAACGGGCGGGCCTTCCCTCGACACGACGCGGGAAAAGGCCGAGCCTTTTCGACGCGTCCGAAACCCCTACGCCTCGCCCCCCACCGTCCACCCCAAACCAGAAAACGCCATCCCTTCGCAGGGCAGAACCGACCGGCCGCTGGCCGGCGGCCCTGATGACGGGCTGCCGCGACCTGGCAGTGATGAGAAGCTCGGACTCCTGAAGAACATGACGGATCAGGGCCTGAACGACGTGCACAGTTCCGTACCGCACCTCTTCCCGCCCTGAGGCGAGGAGGATGCCGTACGGCGCACCGAGATCCAGTTTCTGCACCTTGTGGTGAACCAGCACGACCAGCCGACGCTCCAGGCGACCAAGAAACCGCTGGAGGTCTTTGCCCGACCGGTCCACAGCGACCCGGATGCGTGACGACCTGCACACCATCACGGCCCGGACGAGCCGGAGCCCGCTTCCGCGCCTTGACCGCAAAGACCGAGCAGGCCCGGACCGTCTGGTCCATGCCCGCTCCACATCCGGAGTTCTACAGCTCGAACTCCAGGTGCTCCACGTCGGTGAACCGGACCTCCTTCAGGGACCCGGCACGTCGGCCGTCGTCCTGGAAGCAGACCTCCTTGAGCGCCTCGGCTGCGATCTCTTGGAGCTGTTGGTCGGTGGCGCCGGCCTCCCGGACGTCGAAGAGGCAGGCGGCGTAGACGGGCGGCAGGACGACAGTCAGGCGCCGGATGCGGTCCTGGTCCGTCGACCCGATCGGCGCGGTGTAGCCCATGCGGACGCGGGTGTCGATGACGATGCCGCCGGTGGTGGCCACCCTCGCCTTGGCCCCGGCCCTGGTCCGGGGTTGCCACCGCTTCTTCACCTCGCGCTCCAGACGCGTGGCGAGGTCTGGGCGGGCTCCTTGATCTGCTCCTCCACGTACCGCTCGACGGTGCGCTGGGAGACCCACAGCACCTGGGCGACCGCCTTCGTGCCATTGAGCTGCTTGACGAGGTACCGCATCCGCGCGCCGGCCGACTTCGGCGCCGGGCGGGTGAACGCCTTCTGCACCGCAGCCTCGAGGCCGTCCCCGAACAGGCTCATCACCTACTCCGTTCTCCGTAGTCGACGTCGGTGACGATGCCGCCCTTGGTGTACCGGGCGAGGTTGAGCCCCGGTGCGTTGAACCACTCGCGGACCTCCTCACCCCACAGCACGGCCTGGGTGCCCTCGAGCTTAACCAGGCCGGGGTTGATGCCGAGCTTGAAGCCGCCGGGCAGCGGCTTGCCCTCCCAGTAGGGCAGGAAGTCCAGCGGACTCTCGCCGGTCGCCGCATAGAGATGCAGTCGGACAGGATCGCGACCGGGTACTGGACGGTGAACGAAGCGTGCTTGACGATCTTCCGGTGGAGGTTGATCCGGGCGCGGGAGATGACTGCCGCCCGGATGTCCGGCCGCCACGTCGGCCGGGACGGGGCCCGCCACGACTCGCCCGGCCTCCAGCCCTCGCCCCGGGGACGCTCGCGCAGCTTGCCCGGGCCGCCCGCCCTTGACCGTCGCCTTGATCGCCGAGACGACGATCGCGAGTTCCGGGTCGCGCTCCTCGTAACCGCCCATCGCCGTCAGGAAGTCCTCCGGCGACAGGTCGGAGTCGACACCGAGGTCGGCCATCGTGGCCAGGTAGGCGTCACGGCGTTCATCCACTGGATCGACTGGTTCACCTGCCACCGACCCCACACCGGCATCTCAGGCCAACGCCCGTCTCCCCCGCCAGCCGCGTCACCAACCTGTCCGAACAACACACCCTGCCTACACAGCCGCATCGGTGGGGGTTCCGTCCCACTCCGGGAGCAGCTCGGGCATCCCCTCCACCAGCACCACGACGCCGGTCACCTCACCGGCCTCGGAACGGCCGACCCACACCGGGTAGGTACCGTCCC
This sequence comes from Streptomyces sp. NPDC004788, assembly GCF_053601115.1. Classification (NCBI taxonomy): domain Bacteria; kingdom Bacillati; phylum Actinomycetota; class Actinomycetes; order Kitasatosporales; family Streptomycetaceae; genus Streptomyces; species Streptomyces sp. NPDC004788. The sequence goes on along the minus strand of NZ_JBSGBF010000080.1, from coordinate 18,492 downwards.
CGGTCGTCGCGAAGGACATGAGCTCGCCGCCGGAAGCCTCGTCCCGGGTGCGCTGCATGAACATGGAACCGTCGTCGATGTCCTCGTACCCGTCCAGGTCCGACTCCCCCCGGATCAGACCCCGCTCGAAGAGCGCGATATGCGGATCCCAGGACCCGGCGTCGGCGAAGCAGCCGGTGGCACCGTCGGTGTCGAAGCCGGCTATCTGCTGCTCGATGAACAGCCGGGGATCGTCGTCCGGGCCGAGGGCCATCTCCCAGGTCGCTGCGGGGGTCTCGCTGACGAGCAGGCGGACGGCCGTGGGTTGCGTGGTCGTGACCTCGGCGTCCCGCCACTCGCAGTGGTAGCTGAAGCGGACCCGCGCCTCGTCGAGTACGTACTCCCCGGGCGGGACAGGGACCGTGATGCGCGGCCCGTCGCCGTGGTCGATGTCCGGGCCGGAGACGGCCAGCAGCCCGCTGGGCACGCGCAGGGTGCCGACCCGGCGCGGCTCCACGACGGTCATTTCGGGGTGGTACCCGTCGGTCACGCGAACCCCGGGCCGGAACAACTCGTTGATCGGCCCGGGCTGGGCGGGGCGCGGCGGACGCCAGCAGGTAGCGGGGGCTCCTCCGTCACCTGGCTCGACTGCCTCGGACACCTCAGCCGCCTCGAAGGCCGGCGGATCAATGAGCCCGTGTACCCGGGCCGAGAGCAGCGGCCACTCCCCGAAGGCGGGGCGGTCCATCCAGCGCTCGTCGTCCCGGAGTCCGGGCGAGGTGGCGTAGGAGCTCCCGCACTGCCCCTGCCGCTCCTCCGTCCTTCGGCCCCTCCCGTCCGGGAGGAGGTCCAGGGTGATGCGAGGGCACTCTTTGTCGAACTCCGCCATCTCTGGGCCTGTGTAGTACCAGCCGACGGAGTATCGGCGCAGTAGCCGCGACGGGTCGTCCAGCAGCCGCATGTCCAGATCGTAGGTGCGGCGGCCTTGGGCGTCGTAGACCAACAGCCCGACGTAGTGGTCCCGCCAGCAGACCAGCCGGACTTCCAGCGGGGCCTTGCGACCCGGCTCCCGGTACACCACCACGTACGAAAGCCCAGCGACATCCCGCTCCTGGGCCTCCTCGGCGGACATCGGCCGCCAGGACGCACAAGCCTCCAGGTCCCACGCCTGCGCGTACCCCACCTCGACGACCATTACCGCTCCTCTTCCTGCAACCTGTCTTGGTTCTGCGCCGAGCTGCAAGGTAACCGCCACCCGTGACAACGGCCCTGCTGCGCGGGCGGCGAGCCAGCTCCGGCGCCGAGACGGTCGTGCCGGTGTTCCAGTCCCTGACCCGCTCAGCAAGTGACTTACCAGCGTGAACCGTTGAGCCGCCGCCGACGCGTCTCCGGCACCCACCAAGGCCCGGACTCCGCACGCGCACGCGCACGCGGCCGCGTCGGCGGCCGACCCCACCGTCGCCACCCCGGAGACCATCCGTGCCGCCCGCTCCATGCTCCCCAACCCCGAGAACTCGATCACCTCGACCGCCAAGATCCTCGGCGTCAGCCCCGGCACCCTCTCCAACCACATCTCCGACCTACACGAACTCCGCGCCTTCGGTCGCGTCCCCGGGCAGCTCACCACCGGCTGACCGCTCCCGCTACTGGCCGTTCCGATCCTCCCCGGAGGCCATCACGTGCCGTGGTACATCAAGCTCGCGGCCAGGGCGGCCACCGGCAGACAGAAAAATACGACCCAGGAGCCCAACTGGTAGTCACGGACCCGCAGGTGGGCCCACAACGCACCCAGGAAGTACAGCACGAGACCGGCGGCGGCGAGCGTGCGCAGCACCGGCACGGCGAACCCGGCCAGCAATCCCAGCGCCCCCGCCGCCAACAGTGCTCCCAGCGGGCGCATCCAGGACCGCGGCACGCGCAATTTGTCGGCCTGGCTCTTGGGGTACTCGTGGCCGATGAAGTTGGGTATGGCGGCCGAGCCGTTGACGGCCGAGGTGAGGATGATGATCACGAGGTAGGTGGCGAACGCGAAAGTCTCCTTCTTCGGGCCTTGGCGTCGCGAAGTCGGTCCGACCAGGCTTCCCAACGCTTTCTCAGGCGCTTTGCAGGGCGAATATGAAGGTGGCCGTGCTGAGCACGAGCATGCCGGTGGCGTTGAGGAAGAGGTTGCGTCCCAGGTCGCGGGCGCGAATGTGCATGCCCACGGCGGTGAGGAAGTAGCAGACGACGGCGGCGCTGGTCAGTACCGCCAGCGGGGCGGACCAGATGCCCGCGACCAGTCCTGCGGCCGTTACGGTCTTCAGCAGCGGCAGGAGCGGCCAGAACCGGCGGGGGAATCCGACGTCCCGCAGGCAGTCACGGATGAAGCCGACCGGCTTGAGGCACATCGCGGCGTCCGCGAGGTGGATGACGGCGAGGCCGGCCAGCGGCCACCAGGGCTCGACCACGTTTTCGCCCCTTCAAAGGTTCGGATATGGGCGCGTTGAGCAGGCGCACATCTGAGAGACGGGCGCCGCGGCGATTCGTGACATCGTCACCGAAAGCCCGCCGAGGGCCCGTGGTCGGGGCGTGGCGGCCGAGGAGCGGGGGTCGGCGTCCTTCGTCCTCGTCGGGTTCCGCATCAAGCGGCCGCCTCGGCGACCGCGATCGCCCAGTAGATGTAGAAGAGGTTGACCACGACCCGCGCCGCCGCTCCGACCGGCCGCTCCAGGAACCGGGCCCGGTCGGCACGCGCGGACCGCAGAGCATCGATGTGGGAGACCAGATAGATGGTGATCAGCGCGGCGGCGGCCCACCCGCCCGCCGCACGCCACCGCGGGGTGAGCACCAGCGCGCCTACCGTGATCTCCGCCGCGCCGGCGGTGGCGACCAGGAGCCCCGGCCGGGCAAGCCACCTCGGAACCAGGGTGCGGAAGTAACCGGGCACCACGAAGTGCGCCACCCCCACCCCCGACAGGAAGACCCCCAGCGAAACGGCCGCGATACGGTTCATGGCGTGAGCATCGCCCCTGCCCGCGCATGGGCGCTTGAACGAAACGATCGCCGTCTGGTGTTCGCCTCGGATCCGAACGGGGCGATGTTCGCCGAGACCGGCGCGTTCAGCGTCACCGCGCACCGCCACCCAGTGTGGAAGGTCGTCCTGTCGCCCGACGGGCTCGTCGGGACCGGGCTGTCAGGAAAGCGTCCGGTCACCTCGGCCGGCGTGATCGTGCCCCCTCGGCTCGTCCACACGGCCAGCGCCTCGTCCTCCTACACCGCCCTGTTCCTCGACCCCTGGAAGCTGCCTCCCGACCTGGGCCTGGCCCACCTCGACCGGGCCGCCGTGCGCCGCGTCCTCGCCGCCCTGGGCCCAGACGCGGTACCTGGACCGGACGCCGACCTCGCCGCAGCCGCAGCCGCAGTCGAACTCAACGCTCTGACCGGGGCCGCGCACCGCCTCGATCCCCGCGTAGCCCATGCGATCGGGGAATGCATCCGCGACACCCCGCCCGCGGAGATCGGCTCGATCGCCGCCGACGTCGGGTTGTCTCCGGCACGTCTGCGCGTCCTGGTCCGTACGTCAGTGGGAGTGCCGCTCGTGCAGCTCAGGATGTGGGCGCGCTTGCGGGCCGCCGTTGCCGCCCTGCCAGGAAGCACGGTGGCGGCGGCCGCCGCGGCGGCCGGCTTCGCCGATCAAGCCCATCTCGCCCGCACGGCCCGCAGCCTTCTCGGCCGCACACCCGCCTCCATGGGACAGCCCCCGGTCTGCCGGGTGCCCTGAACCGGCCGCCCGATCGGCTCCCTGCTCAGAGGCTGGCGCCGCCAGTAGTAGTGGCAGGCAGAACGGTTGAGCACGTCACACCTCGGCGGTCTGGTCAGACGTGACCCACGGCGTCAGCCGTCGTCAGCTCTCGACAGCCATCCGAACGCCAAGAAGGACCAACACAGTGCCGGAGACCCGCTCGAGGCGCTGGCGCACCTTGGCTCGGGAGATGATCTTCTTCATGCGGCCGACGAACCATACATAGAGTCCGTAGTAGCCGACCTCGAAGACGGCCCAGATGGCCGCCAGGCCGATCATGGTGGGCAGATGAGGGGCGCCTGCAGGCACGAACTGCGGCAGGAAGGACATCGCGAACACTGCGGCCTTGGGGTTGGCGAGGTTCAGCAGCAGGCCCGAGCGGTACGCAGCCCAGCCCGAGCGCACTGCCGGTGAATCCTGGCTCGCCTCTTCTCCCTGCTCGCTACGAGCGTCCAGCAGCGTCTTGATACCGAAACCGACCAGAGTCACGGCACCGGCGATCCGCATGATGTCGTACGCCAACTGGGAGGCCGCAAGGAGTGCAGTGAGCCCGAATGCCGCAATGACACCCCAAGTGAAGACGCCAGTCTCATTACCCAGCACAGTGAGGAAACCGGCACGCCGGCTGCGCAAGGACTGTCGGATGATCAGCATCGTGCTCGGGCCGGGCGAGGCCGCGATCAGGGTGCAGGCGCCGAGAAAGGCGAAGAGGGTGCTCAGCATGCGCCCCATCGTGGAGTCCCGCTGCCGATCATGTCCATAGGCGCCCTTGCCTGGCCGACCCGGACTTGGTCCGCCGCTACCGGGAGAACCTGCCGCTGACCGAGTCCGGCCCGGCCACGTTCTACGGCGGTGGACAGGCCGGCTACACCGACTGCCCGTTCCACCTGGCGTGACGGCGTGCCGAGCGGGTCGGCAGCAGCCGGGCGCTGAGCAGCACCCTGACCTGGTTTCGACGCTCATTCCACGCCCGCCTCATCGTCCCCGTACATCGCCTCCGCGGGTCCCGCAGAGGCCGCAGCCCGCCGCGGACCGGCTCGGCTGCTTCCCCTCACAGGAATGCGGACGGGCGGGCGCCTTGTCGGCGCCGGCCCGAGGGGTCATGAGAGCGACGGCAGAGGGGAACTGGCACCTATCGTGTCCCGCCATATCTGTCCCGCCAGAGCCCTGTACTCGGATCAGTTGTGGTCACCGCGGCGGGAGTGACCACGCCGAAAAGCTCCGAGGCTCCATTGAGTCAGCAAGAAGATGGTGGGGACGGCCACCACGTGCAGTATGGGGAAGTCACCGCCGAACTTGACGGTGAGTATGGCCATTCCGGCGCAAGCGAGAAGCAGGTAGGGGCGCTTGAAGACGCTGCCGACGGCGATCTCCACGCGATGGAATCCCCGCGCTCCGTTGATGCGGTGCCAGTCTGACGGTGACATGACGTCAGCGTAGCCCCGTGAGGCCATGTCGATGTGATAATTGCCCCCGGGGGGCGAAGTGGCGGCTGGCCCCCTGCCGGTGAATCTTCAGGCGGCCGCCGCCACGCGTTTCGCGGTGCTGCCGGCCAGGCGGAAGGACCGGGTGCCGGTCTCGATGATGTGGGCCTCGAAGGTGAGCGGTTGACGATGGCCTGACAGAGCCGCTTGTCGGCGAAGGTCTGGTCCACTTCGTTGAACGGCCGGTTCGAGGCGATCGCGATCGCGTGCCGTTCCTCGCGTTCGGTGAAGATCTGGAACAGCAGCTCGGCACCGTGCCCGTCGAGCGTGACGTAGCTGAGCCCGTCGAGACGGAGCAGGTCGACGCAGCCGTACTTCTTGATCGTACGGCCCAGGTGGTTGTCGCTGGCGGCTTCCACTGGCTCCGCACCACCGACCACCAGCCCTGCTACGGCACGCTCACCACGCCGCGCACTTGGCCAAGGCGGTCGACAGACTCTGAGCCTGAGCGGATGGGCGAGGTCAGGGCCGCGCGGTCCGGAACGCCAGATAGCGGCTGAAGGCTTCGCTGCTGTCGGGGGTGAAGTGCCCCTCCAGCAGAGCCGACCGCAGCTCCGGCTCGGTCAGCCAGCCATGCCAGGCGACCTCATCCGGATCGAGGACCACGGCGTCCGGCACCACGGCTTCGTGCACGCCGAGCCAGTGAGGGCTCAAGCCGCTGCGGTTGATGAACGTGAACAGCAGGCGCGGCAGCGCACGAATGCCTACCTCTTCGGCCAGCTCCCTCGCGGCGGCCTGTTCATAGGACTCGCCGACATGTGCGGCGCCGCCGACCCCGACCTCATAGAGCCCCGGGAAGCGCGATACATGCTCCGACCGTCGGTGGACCAAGATCCGTCCACGCTCATCACGGCACACCGTCACGGCGACTCGGTGCAGCCAACCCTCCCGGATGGCTTGCCGGCGGCTGACCACCATCCCCAGCAAACGATCTTGACCGTCGACACGCTCCACCACTTCATCCATGGGCACACCCTGGCAGAGCCCACTGACAACGCCGCTTCTCTGAGCCCGCAGAGGCCGACCCAGGGAACCGGAACGAGGAGGCCGGACGCGGATGGTCACAGTTGTCGACCTGTCGCGTTCAGGCTCAACCGCTCACAACCGTCGTCCGTCGTCGGTGACAACCAGCCTGCCTATGTGACAACCATCGTGCTTCGGCTCAACAGCTCTGCGTGGCTCACATCAAAGACTCCGAAATCAGTAGTCCAAATCCAAATAGTCGATGTCGTTGATTTCCACGTCCGTCAGTCCCATAGCGCGGACGCCGCCGTCCTGGAAATACACTTCCTTAAATCCTTCGGCGATGATTCTGCGCATGTCCTGGTCGCTGGCTCCCGCGTCGCGGGCGTCGAACAGCCGCTGCGCGTACGCCGGGGGAAGGTGCACGGTGAGTCGGCGGAAGCGTCCGTCGTCGGTCGTGCCGACCGGCGCCGCGTAGCCGAAACGGGCCCTCGTCTCCACGGTGATCCCGCCGGTGGTGGCGGCCTTCTTCTGCCGGCGCTTGCGCACCAGGGGCTGCCAGCGTTCGCGGACCATCGCCTCGATCTTCGCGGCCACGTCGGGGCGGGCGTGCTTGCGGGCGCCGCGCCGGTAGCGGTTGACGGAGTCGGCCGTGACTCCGGCTTCGTCGCCGATCTCCTGGGCGCTGAGGTACTTGCGCAGGAAGCCGACCTGGCCCTTGAGGGTCTTGGGCGGGGCCTTGGTGAAGACTTCCTGGTCGGCGCGCTCGATCGCGTTGTGGATGTCCGTCACGGCCTACTCCCCTTCGTCCATGACGGCGTCGCCGCCCTTGATGTGGCGGGCGGGGTTGAGGCCCTGTTCCATCAGGTCGACCGCCCAGAGCATCGACTGGACGCCTTCCAGCTTCGCCAGGCCCGGGCTGGGCCCGAGGCGGAAGGCGCCGGGGATAGGCTTGCCGGATTCCGCGTACGGGAGGAAGTCGAGCGGGCTGGGGCTGGGGGCGGGGTAGACGACGCAGTCGGAGAGCACCGCGAGCGGATACAGTCCGGTCATCTTGGCCATGTTGAGCATCTTGCGGTGCATGTTGACGCGGGCCTTGGAGATGACGGCGGCGCGGATGTCGGGGCGCCAGGTCGGGCGCTGCATGGCCGGCCATGGGTCGCCGTCCTTGTAGCCCTTTCCTTGCGGGTTCTCGAAGAGTTTGCCGATGCCGCCCTTGATGGTGGCCTTGATCGCCGCGAGCACGGCGGCCATCGCAGGGTCGATGTCCCTGTGGACCTCCATCGCGGCGAGGAACTCGGCGTCGGTGAGGTCCTTGGTGACGCCGAGGTCGGCGAGTGTGTCGACGTAGGCGGTCTTGAGGCGGTCGTGCCAGGGGTCCAGGTATGCGCCGGTCTCACGGCGCAGGTATGCCTCGATGGGCTCGACGTTGTAGCCGAGTTCCTGGGCGTAGGCGACGGTGTGTGTCTGGTACCAGGCCGGTCCCGTCGGGCGCTCACCGGTCGGTGTGAACGGGCTGGGCAGGCGCGGGTCCAGTTCCACGTGGGAGAGGTCGACCAGCCAGGAGCCGGGGACCTTCGGGTAGAACTTCGGGCCGACGAAGTGGTCGGGCGCGGACAGGCCGACGGACAGGCGGGCGGCGGCCGCGAGGAAGGCCGTGTTGAGGTCCAGGCCCACCGCGTACGGCAGCGTGCACTCCTCGTCGGTGAGCAGGTCCACCGGCCGTACCCACTGGTAGGCCTCCTCGTGCAGGAAGCCGCCCTTCCAGCCGATCCGGTGGATCGCGGGGTGTTCGGGCTGACCCTCCGGCGGCGCCGGGTCCATCGGCTCCGTGCCCAGCGAGCCCGGGTTGTGGCCGGGAACCCAGTTGCCGGTCTCCTCGTCGCGCACCGGCCGGGTGGGCGGGCGCAGCGCGGTCATCAGCTCCAGGCCCGAGACGGCTGTGGAGCCGCGCGGGGTGATGACCCGCTGGGCGTAGACGCCGAGGACGCGAGCGACGTCGGCCGGCTCCATCTCGGCAACGCCGGGCCAGGACCGCTCGTCGAGGGCGTCCCACGCCAGGATCGCGAGCTGCACGCACTGCCGCTCGCGGCCCTGGGCCTTGCGGTAGATCCGGGCCCAGGGGCCGAAGCCTCGCTGGGTGAGTTGCCACTTCGCCTTCCGCACCTGCTTGACGACCGGGTGGTCGTCGGGCAGGCGCAGACCGCGGCGGTCCTCGAGATGCTCGGGCAGCCCGAATCGCGTGGCCGCGGCTGCGGTGAGCACGATCAGCGGGTCCTGGTCCTTGCCGTTCTTGTTGAGTTTCGGCGCACCGAGGCCGGACTCCTTGAGGGTCCACTCCACCAGCTCGGGGATCGTGGTGGCCGGACAGTCCAGCACGATGCCGGCCGTGCCGTACGCGGAGCCGTCGCCGTCCAGCACGGCGAGCGGCCCGTGGGGGAAGCGCGGGTCCAGCGCAGGCGCGGCGGCCTTCTCCTCCGCAGGGCGCCGCGACGACGGCGTCGGGCGCCGCGACGGCGACGTCGGGCGGCGCGACGGCGACGTCGGGCGCGTGGCCGAACGCTCGGGTGCGACCGGCACGACGGGAGCCGGGAGCGGCACGGCCGTCTCCGCCTCCGGCGCGGGGGCGGCCTGCCCGGTGAACATCGCCGGCGGGGCCGGTTGCGGCGCGGCAGCGGGGGCGTTGACGTGCTTGGGGTACTTCGCGGCCCAGCCCTTGAGGAGCCGCTGGTAGGCCGCCAAGCGCGACCCGGTCGGCTCGGAGCGGCCGTTCTCCCAGTTCTTGATGCTCTGCGTCGACTTCAGCTGCAGGGCCTGTGCGAGGCGGGCCTGGGTGATGCCGGCGGCCTCACGCAGCCGGGCACGCTCTGCGGGAGGAGGGAGCTGCGGCTCCTCCTCCAGCAGGGCGTCGATGTTCGCGAACAGCTCTTCCTCAGATGCCACGGGTCTACCTCCAGCCTGGACAGTAGCAGACCTTTACCCAAGTCTTTTACTCGAACATTTAACCCTACTAACGACGTCCCGGCAGTGTTGTATCAAGCCGCCCGACAGACCTGCCGGAACGGCCAGCGTGGCCAACTCGGAGGCGCAAAAGGGCCACCCAGGGGTAGCGGGCGATCAAACTTCGTGGCACGGGATCAAGGCTCGCTGCCGCAGGCCAACAGCCCCCAGAGAGGGCCCATTGAACGAGCACGTGGCCTCGGCGGCATTGAGCGAGGGGCAGCACCGGGGACGTGCTGCACCGGCTGATCCTCCCGGCAGCGACGCGACAACGCCGTACAGCGGGAGAAGCCGGTGATGGTGGTCGCAAGCGGTCCGTCCGGACCCGGGAGGACCGAGACCGGCGACTTGGTCCAGGCGGCCCTCGACCACCAGGGCGGCGCCGTGCACGTCGGCCGTGACTCTACAAGCATGTTCACCGCCAGGACCCCGCCCTCCTGAAGGCGGATGTCCGCACCACCGGGGTGCGAGTCCGCCCGGTGGCCACGTCGTCGGGGACCGGCTCGGGCTCAACTTCTGTGGCCCTGGACCGGTGTCGCAGTGCGAGCGCTGGACAAGCTCGCAGGGCGGCTGCGGTACCGACGGGATTCGAACCCGCGGACAGATAGGGACAGGCCCGCCCCGTCTCCGTCAGTCGCCGTGAACGGGGCCTCGCCCACGTCGATCGCAATGGGCCGCTCTGCCACGGCACCGCAGCCTGCGAGAATGCGCGCCATCCCGCTCCGGCTCACGATAGAGGAGCGCCTTCTGCGCAGCGAGCCCTTATCCAGTGTCAGCAACCACTGCAGTAGGTCCGCAGAAGTTGCGCCAGAACCCGAGACCGAGAGCGTCTGCAGCCCCATGCCGAGAACACCTTCAGTGGGCGCAGATCCGTGTTGCCGAGTTCCGAGAACGGTCGGCCGCTACCCTTCACAGTGTGCTCGTGCCATGCAGCAGGCACGCTGGACCTGCGGTCACGAGCAGTCGAACCAGTGTCCGATGGGGCGCTCTGGGCACGTACGGCACTCGAAGATGTAGACGCCTCCGGCATCGCCGAGGCACAGTCCGGCGGGGTTGTGGGCATCGGCCTTCCAACGCAGGCCGTCCGCATCGTTCTCGTCGGCCCGGTCCTCTTCGGGAAGCCACGTGCGCCAGGACTCGCCGTCGAACTCCCAGCTGGCCACGGTCAGGAGATGCTCCATCCGCCCGCCACACCCTTCGCAGTCGGGCCAGTACGGTTCCTGCGTCCAGCCGGGATAGCCGCCCAGCTTGATCCCTGGCGCCTCCGCGAGGTGGTAGGAGTACCTCAGGCCGGCTTCTGCGAGCAGTGCGTCGAACCGGTCTCTCAGCGCGTCGTAGACGTCATCAGGCAGGTCCCAGCTCGGGTACTCGGTCACCTGCTCGGGGTGAACCACGCAGGAAGCCGGGTACCAGTCCTTGGGAAGCCCGTCCGCCGGTTCCGGGGTTGGCAATACGTCGCCGATGGCGCCGGAGTCCCGCCAGTGGACCCGGGGCGAGGGGTAACAGAACTCGCCGTGGCCGTAAGGGCACCACAAGACCTGGAGCAGGTCCGTCCCCTTGGGAAAGGGCACGCCAGGCGCATCGACACGATGGACCTGCACGATCGGAACCAGGGGTACGGCGGGTTCCGGACCGCCCCCGGAGTCCATGTCGTAGTGCTCTTCCCGGCACACCGGCCATGGCTCCGCGGCAGGCCAGAGCAAAGGACCTCCGACGGAACTGTCCTTGCAGGTCGGAGAACCGGGACGTGGGTGCAGGCGGACGGACTCACGGCGAAAGGGGAGCAACTCAGGAAAGAGGCTCTCCACGTCCACCGGACGGCTGGGTGTGTGGCGGGACATATGCCGAACCCTAGAACCCAGGTATGACAACCGGCCCGCAGGTGCACGACGGCCGGCACATGGCGGCGCCTGTCACCATCGCTGTGTCGCCCCGGTGTTTTCGAAGCTCGACAGCTCCCGCCTCTCTCGACCGAGCGACTGTTCTTCCGTACCCGATGACAAACGTTCCCCGCTGTCACCTCGCCGACGAGAACGAGTTCCGCGCACTGCCGGCCGCCTACCGGAGCTCGGACCACCGGATCGAGGCCTCGGCGGTTGCAAGCACCGCGGCCCTGGCCCAGCTCGGCGCCCTGACCCTCTTCCTCACCGACGGCTTCCGCTACGTGTCGTGAGAGAACCAGGACAGGTGCACGAGTGGGATGCTGCGCACGCTCGCCGTGATCTAAGCGGAGCAGCCGGCGAACCGAGTGCCGGCGGGGCATGGAGCCGATGTACGACAACGAGCTCAGCCGCGAGGGCATCTCGCGCCGGCCGACAGCTGCCGCAATGCTGGCGCAGGCAGAGCACCTGCGCCCGTGGACCGCACGGCAGACTCGCGTGTTCCGCAAGGAACTGACCCATGCGGAGGTCCGGGTTCACGACGAACGGCTTCCGGCCGACGCGCGGCTCGCGGCGTCGCGGGACGCGGTGCGGACAGCCGAGGCCGCCGAGCCGGTACGGCAGATCGCTCACCCGCCACCGGGCCCGCCCGGAACCGGCTACCACCGCCTCGGCGCGTGGCATGACCGCGGTTCTGGCAACGCTCGACCAGGAGCTCGTCACCGTCTCACGCCGGCGCAGCCGTCAAGCGCGCCTCGTGGAGGCAATCCTCCACGTCTCCTCCGCTGCCGCGGGCGCGCTCGAGGCCGCGTATGGTTCGGCACCGTGGGACTCAGGCCACCTCAACCCATGCTGAGCTGATGAAGCAATTGCTGAGCCTGTCTACCTCGCTGTTGTTCGAGGCCCAGGCGCCGTAGATCGTAGTCCGGTACGGCCAGTGGTCGCTGTCGCAGTAGGCCGCCACTCTCATGGGGCCATTGCCCGCGCAACTGGCCGTGGCGGCGGCCGGGTAGGCGTTGACGGTGCATCCCCAGCTCGACGCGCTGGCTGGACTGGAGGTGCCGAGGAGCATGGTGGCTGTGGCGGCGGCGATACCGGTCATCGCCAGAACCTTGCGGAGTCGCATGTGCGTGCCTCTCATGTTGGAGCCCGTGGCTCTTCTTGGTTGCGGGTTCCGTCCCGCTGAGCATGAGCATGCTCAGCAGGTAGCTCCCCGGCCAAAGGGGAGACCGGCGTGTCGCCGCACTTTTCGCCGCCTGGAGCTGGCTGGCTCGGGATCCGGGAACGCAGCGGGTGCCGGAGCCGGCGTCGGTCTGCGAAGCGCACGGCGGCGACGGTGGAGCTCCGCGCGGCCTGCCACCCCGGTCCACTTGCGGTGCGTGTCTCGGCGGCGATCCGGCAGCTCCCGCACAGGCCGCCGGTCTGCACCGGCCGGTCGCACGGCCCGTCATGGCCGCGGCACGCACCCGGCTCGTCCTCGGGCAGGGTGCAGACTATGCACCGCATCCCCGTCATGACGACGCCGCGGTCGCAGCCATCTGCGCGCACCGGCTACTCGCCGCCGAGACAGATCGCGCACAGGTCCTCGCCGGGCACGGCGAGACGCGGGCACGTGCCGTCCTCCCCGCACACGACCGGTGACGCCCGGCGCCAGCGACCTCAGTCTCGAGCTGCGCGTACTTCTCCATCCAGGGCGCCGGCGTCTGGTCTCGGTACTCCTTCTCCTCGCGGAGCCGGACCAGGTCATACACGCCGGCCGGCTGCGCCGGGACCGGCGGGGCGGCGGCAACGGGGCCGACCGCGAACAGACGCCGAAGGCGCCCCGCGACGATCGCGCCGACCGTGGTCAGCCGCGGCTGCGGCAACGGCCGGGCGAACTCGGCGGACGTCCGGCCGCGCGGCTGTGCCGCCACCTGCGGCTGGCCGCGGGCAAGACCCAGCTGCTCAGGCTGTTGCCGCCACCGAGGGTGCCGGACCGTGCGCCGCTTCCGCGACACCGACCTCCACGAGCTGCTGGCCCCCGGCCGCAACGGCCGTCCCAACGGCGTCCTGGAGCCGTTCAAGGCATATCTCAACGCCCGCTTCACCAAGGCCCAAGGCCAGGTCAGCGGCACCCAGCTGTTCCTTGAGATCCAGGCCCGCGGCTACTGCAGCAGTCGCCACGTCGTCCGCAAACACCTGTCTGCCCTGCGGGCAGGCACCGCCGAACCGGTCCGGGCGGACATCCCAAGCCCCCGTAAGATCACTTCGTGGATCAGCGGGCCCCGTGAACGCTCACGGAAAGCCAGGAGGAGCGACTCCTTCAAGTCCGGCTCGCCTGCCCGGACATCCCCCAGGCCTGCGACCTCGATAGGGCGTTAGCCGGCCTGGTCCGCCATCAGCGCGGATACCTACTGCTGGAGGGGATCCGGCAGGCCGAGCAGGACGCACCGGAAGCCGGTGAAGGGCCTCGCAAGGTTTCGTCCGCCAGGACCTCGACGCGGTGACCGCCGGCCTGACTCTGCCCTGGAGCTCCGGGGTCGCTGACGGATACGTGAACCGGGTGAAAACACTCAAGCATGCAATGCACGGCCGAGCCTCGTTCGAACACCTGCGAACCCGCGTCCTCACCCAGCTATGAGCCGCGCTACGGAAACCGCCTCGCCAGCCACCACAATGCCAGGTACGTTCACCTCGTGTGTTACTACGCCGAGAAGCCCTACAAGCTGCATTACGTGTGCGTGCCCTGCCACGTCGCGTTCAAGCGGCACCCCGGGCCCGGCGGACACCCATGCCCCCGATGCTCCGAGCCAATGGTCTGTGCTGGCCATGACTTCGCGGCACCACGGCGCCGAGACACCAAGGCGTGGACCGTCGTTGCAACTGTGCTGGACGCCGGACTGCGTTATGAGGGCCGCGAACCCTGCGGCTGCGGCAAGGACCCCAAGTTCCGCCCCCGTACCCGGGCCCAGTTACGAGCATGTCGAATCACAGCGGCACGAACCGGGACTTCTCTCGCCGAAGTGCTGGGACGCACAGATCCACAGACACTCGCATGATCTGACCCGGTGGTGCATGCGAGGCACATGATTCGCCTCTTCACCCCACAAGGTCATCACGGAACTGCGGCCAGGATCGATTTCAGAGTTCCCCATCACCGCCACGGTGGCGTCACCGGTGACGCACCTCCGCGCTCAGCGAGGGCGGTGCGCTTGCGCCCGCCCTTCGGCAAGATCCCGGCCGCCTTCTTCTCCGCCCCGCCAGTGCCCCGAGGCCGACGGACGGAGTGTCAAAACGGCGGTTCGTCGGAGTGGGCGCAGGGATCGTCTGCCGATGCGCGCCGCGAGCGTTGCTGGAGGACTTGCGCCCCCTTGTCGATGGGCCCGACGTCGATGAGGCCTCTGGTCCGGAGCTCGGTGTTGCAGGTCGGGTGACGTTCGAGAGCGCCGAGGGTCTCCTCGGTGCGGCCGGCCGTGGCGAGGAGGCCGGACAGAGAGCAGGCCGCGTACCAGGTGTCTCCTTCAGGGTGTGTCTGAGCCTGCCCAATCGCTTCGTCGAGCAGGCCGCAGCGGGCCCTGACAAGGAGCCTGATCCGGAAGTCCCATTCCTCCTTGCCCCCGCAGCGCGCCTTGAGTGCATCGAGGTAGGCCAGGCCGTCCTGGGCCAGGCCGCGGTCTCCAGCTTCGAGAAGCAGCGTGGGCTCACGTCGGTGAACGGGGCTACCCAAGAGGGCTCCGACGCAGTGATCACAGCGACCAGTGATCACCCGTGGCGCTCGCCGAGCCGTAACGCTCCCCCATCTACTCGCCGACGGCTCCGTCGATCGCTTCGCGCAGTAGGTCGGCGTGGCCGTTGTGACGCGCATACTCCTCGATCATGTGGGTGACGACGTAGCGGAGTGAGATGGTCTCGCCGCGGAATTCGACGGTGTCGTCGAGGGAATCGAAGGAAGAAACTACGGCGCGGGCACGGGCGCACTCCTCGCGCCAGACTCCGAACGCCTCGCCAACGTCGGCGTCCTCGACAAGGAACTCGGCGAACGTGCCGTCGACCTCGCCGCGCCAAGGCGACTTGACGTCCTCCGCGTTCACGATGAAGCGGAACCAGCTCCGCTCGACGGAGGCCGCGTGGCGCACCAGGCCCAGGAGCGTGAGTCCTGAGGTCGGGATCGCCTTCTGCTTCAGCTGTTCGCCAGTCAGACCCGCGCACTTCATGGCCAGGGTGGCCCGCTGGTAGTCGAGGAACGAGGTGAGCGAAGCACGGTCGTCGGCCACCTTCGAGGGGTGTACGCGCTGGTCATCGTCCACCAGGCAATCATGGCAAGACGCGTACCCGAAGGCCACTCCTGGTCCGCAGGGCGGACGCCAACCCCCAACTACTCCACCGACGCTGAGAGGTCCCAGATCAATTACGGAACAACCTTTAGCCAGCAGGTGGGCCCGAGCGTCGCGGCCGTTGACCGACGCGGTGTCCCGGCGGCGCAACAGGTCGATCGCCTCCTAGATCCGACCCTGCCTCCCTGTCGCGGCGAGCAAGGGGGAGGCGTTGAACGGCTTCGGGCGAAACCTGCCGGACCAACGCGAACCCTGCAATGTCGGCGGAGAATCGCTTGGCTACTGCTCGGCGAAGAGATCATCATGGGGCGATGTCTGAGAACCGATTTGCTGTGGCACCGACCGTCATACGGCTCCCCCAGTACACCAAGGCGGATCAGGAAGAGATCCTCGGCAACAGCGATGACCCCTTCGGTGTCGCCTCGACCGGCCTGACCTGGCTGCCGAAGGAGGAACACTTCGGCATCAGACACGAAGGCCGGCTCGTGGCACACGCCGGCCTCCTGCGGCTGCCGGTCTCGATCGGCGACACCACGACAGAGGTGGTGGGCGTCGGCGGGGTGGCCGTCGCACCCAGCATGCAAGGCCAGGGCCTGGCTCGGCTCGTCGTCAAAGCTGCCATCGAGCACGCCCGTACGATGGGTCCTCAGCACGCACTCCTGTTCTGCCGACCTCCCCTCGTGCCGCTCTACCAGCGCCTCGGATGGCACCCGCTCGACAACAACGTACTCGTCGAACAACCCGAAGATCGCCTGGTGACCATGCCACTGCGGACCATGGTGACACCCCTCCACGACCATGCCTCCTGGCCCACAGGGCCAGTACGACTGCTTTCGCTTCCTATGTGACGGAAACCCACCCAACACGGTGAACAGAGCTCACGCATCACTGTCGAATCCCGGCTACGAACCCCAGCCCACCTCGCGTGATCGATTGCCAACGAATCCATTCGCCGCAGGTCAACTTCACTGTCAAAAGACAACCGGCCCTGGTAAGTCCCTCACACAAACGTCGCTTCGCCGCTCATCACCACGCCTCCGGCCAGCCACTCACCACGCCGCGAAACACGAGCCCAAAGTGATAGGACCGCAACCGCGCTTGTTGCTCCCCCACAGCTTCAGAAAGCGGAGCATGTCCGCGCCGTGCTCCCCCACAGGAAGTACGCTGCCGAGCGCCCTGCGTCCTGAGTGAGCGCAAAAGCTGAGCGGGGAACGGGCAGTTGGCCGGGTCTCGATGTCCGCCTCGTTGACACGCAAGTGAGTGCTAGCTGTAGATCTTGATCACGGCTGTTGGAGGGCCTGACGTTGGTAGTGGCTGCTTCGTCCACGGGCCTGGTGTCGTCGGCGCCAGCATGACCAACTGAGCCAGCGCGCCAGGCCGCGTGGTTGCGAAGGCGGCGAAGAGACGTTGGATCTCGCCGCAGGTCAGCGGGGCCAGCCCTGGCGGCGTGGTCACGGTGGTCCGTTCGCTGGCGGCCGTGACCCCGAGGAATGGGTGCGGCGAGCATGGCCAGGGTGGTCCAGCGATGCCAGGAGGTGCCGTACAGGTTCTCGTCTCCCTCGCGGAGGGCACGGGCCAGGTCGGGCCAAGCCGCTCAGGATCCACACGGCGATCTCGGGTCGAAACCTCGCCGTCTGCCACCCGCTCGGCCACCCACAGCCGGCTGACTTCAGCGAGCCGGTGCTCGACGGCGGTGCACCTAGGTTCACCATGGGATCGGGTGCAGGCTTCATGGCACCGTCCTTCTGCGGTGCCCTAGCGTCGTGCCATGACGATTCCAGCTGGACTGAGACGCACGGTTCTCCGGGCGCGGCGGGACACCGGCTTTCTTGCCGCTGGCGTGCTGCCGCACCTGGCGCTGGTACCAGTGTGGGCCTGGGCGGCGACGACTACCGCCAGGACGGGGAACTGGCTCCTTACGGCTTCCATCTCGGCCGCCCTGGTCCTGCTCGGCGCCCCGGTGCTGACGGCCGTTCAGCGGACTCGCTACCGGGTGCTCATCGGTGTGGACGTCCCCCGGCTCACCCCCACCGCGCCGGAACGACGGACGTGGGCCTCGACCGCCCGGTGGCTCGCGGCGACGCGGCCTTGGCGCAAGATCGGCTACCACCTCCTGCTGGGCCCGCTGCTCGCGCTGCTGGAGCTGCTGGTGCTCGCGGCGGCAGCGGCGTGCCTGGCGGACGTCACTGCCTACGCCTGGTCTTGGGCACTGCCACCCGCAATCCGCCAGGACTGGTTCGGCTACCTGACCCAGCTGCCGGCTTACACAGCGGCTGGACTCCTCCTGCTGTGCGCCCTGCCCTGGACCGCGCGGGCAGTAGCCCGGGCCGAGGCCCGGCTGGCGTTGGGCCTGCTCGGGCCCAGCCGGGCGCAGCGGCTCCAGGAGCGGGTCGATCAGCTGGCCGTGAGCCGGAACGACTTGATCGAGGCTGTCGACGCGGAGCGCCGCCGGATCGAGCGCGACCTGCACGACGGCACCCAGCAGCGGTTGGTGTCTCTCGCGGTCAACCTGGGTCTGGCCCTTGCCACCCGCCCGGACCTGCCGAGTGATGCCCGCGAGCTGATCGCGAAAGCGCACCTGGAGGCGAAGGAGGCGATCGCCGAACTCAATGACCTGGTGCGGGGGCTGCACCCGGCCGTGCTCGAAGACCGAGGTCTGGACGCGGCGTTGACCGGGCTGGCTGCCCGCACGCCCCTGCCGGTGCGGCTGCGGGTCGATCTGGAAGAGCGGGTGGCGCCCAACGTGGAGTCAGTCGCGTACTTCGTGATCTCGGAGGCGCTGACCAATACGACGAAACACGCCCACGCGACGCGCGCAGAGGTGACAGTCAGTCAGGTCGGCGAGGTGCTGCGAGTACGCGTCACCGACGACGGGCTGGGCGGCGCCGACACCGCTGCCGGCACGGGCCTGACCGGGCTGGCCAAACGGGTCGCCTCCCTCGACGGGGCCTTCCACATCAGCAGCCCCGCTGGCGGGCCCACCACCATCACCGCGCTGGCCAGCTCGGCAACGGATCGAACACCGACAGCAGCGTGCCCGTCGTCGTCAACGACATCATCGACGTGGCGTCGATCGCCGCCGGCGACAGCAG
>NZ_JBSGBF010000079.1:0-38273 GCF_053601115.1 Streptomyces sp. NPDC004788 | reverse complement strand
ACGGGGCTGTCCTGGGACAGGTCGATGATCGAGGTGCGGGCGGTGGAGGCCGGCGGCTCGGCGACCCCTGACCGCTTCCCCCCTGGGACGGTCAGTTCTTGGCGGCGCCGTTGAGCGCGCCGGCGGCGGTGCCCTGGTCGCCCGCGGTCGTGGCCGCCGCTGTGGTGGCCGCCCCGTCCAGGACGCCGGACTTCATGACCTTCGCGAGCAGCGCGGACACGCTGAGGTTCTGCACGTCGGCCGTGGAGAGGGAGCCGAGCACCCGCGTCAGGTCCTCGGTGAAGGAGCCGTCGCCGTTCAGCCAGGGCCCGGCCAGGGTCCGGGCGGTCTGCGAGTGGTCCATGAAACCGTCGACGGACCTGCCGAGCGAGACGGACTGCACGAGCCGGTCGAGGAAGACGGACTCGCCGCCGACGATGTTGATGTCGGCGTGCTCCAGGCCGGTGGCGAGCACGGTCGCCTGTGCCTCCGCGACCTGACGCTGCGCGTCGAGACCGGCGAGCCGGATCTCCTTCTCCGCCGCCAGGCGGAGCCGGTACTCCTCGTGGCCGCGGGACGCCTCGTCGAGAGCGGCCATCGCGGCGGCCTTCTCGGTGAGGCCGGCCGCCTCGGCCAGGAGCTTCTCGCTGATGCCCATCGCCTCGGACAGCGCCATCTCGCGCGCGCCCTCCGCCTCTGCCAGGGCCTTGGCGCGCGCCCCTTCGGCTTCGGCGCGCAGGCGGGCCTCGGTCGCGGCCGCCTCGGCGCGGCCGGCCTTCTCGATCGCGTCCGCTTCCTTCTCACGCACCTGGATGCCGGCGAGCCCCTGGGCGGCGGCCTCGGCCTGGACGCCCTCGGCGAGCCGGATCTTGGCGCGGGCGTCGAGGTCGGCGGCCTTGTTGCGGGCCTCGGCGAGGGTGAGTTCCTCGGCGGCCCGGTGGACGGCGGCCTGTTCGGCGGCCTCCGCCGCCTTGATGTCCTTGACCAGCTTCTCCTGGGCCTCGGCCTCGGCCGCGATGACGACCGCCTGCCGGGTGCGTTCGGCCTCCTCGACCGCACGGAGCCGCTTGATGGACTCCTCCTGCTCGGCGACCGTGCGGTCCACGGCGACCCGCTCGCGGATCACCTCGGCGATCTCCCGGCGCTCGGCCTCGACCTCCTTCTCGGCGGCGATCCGGGTGAGCTCGGTCTCCCGGTCGCGGGCGATGACCTCGAGGAGCCGGTCCTTCTCGACGCGCTCGTTCTCGACGGCGACGACCCGCTCGCGGTTCTTCTGCGCGACGGCGATCTCACGGGCCTGGTTCTCGCGCTGGACGCCGAGCTGCTCCTCGGTCCTGAGGAAGGCGCTCTGCGCCCGCAGCCGCTCCTCCTCCACCACGCGGGCGGTCTCGGCCTCCTCCCTGGCCCGTACGGTCCCGATCTCGCGCCGCTGCTTGATCTCGGCGTCCGCCTGGCGCCGTTCCAGCTCCAGGATCGCCTCGCGGGCGTCGACGTTCTGCCGGGTGATCTCCTTCTCCTCGGTCCGCTGGAACTCGTTGGTGCGCACGTGCTCCACCGTGGTGAGCTCGGTGATCTTCCGGATGCCCTGGGCGTCGAGGATGTTGGCGGCGTCGAGCTGGGACAGCGGGGTCTGCTCCAGGTGGTCGATCGCGGCGTCCTCCAGGTGGTAGCCGTTGAGGTCGGTGCCGATGACCTGGATGATGCGGTCCCTGAACTCCTCGCGCTGGGTGTAGAGGTCGGTGAAGTCCAGCTGCTTGCCGACCGTCTTGAGCGCCTCGGAGAACTTGGCGTTGAAGAACTCCTGCAGCGCCGACTCGTCGCTGGCCCGGGCGGTGCCAATGGCCTGGGCGACCTTGATGACGTCCTCGACGGTCTTGTTGACCCGTACGAAGAACTCGATGCGGATGTCGGCGCGGATGTTGTCGCGGCAGATCAGACCGTCCCGGCCGGTCCGGGAGATCGTGATGGTCTTCACCGAGATGTCCAGGACCTCGGCCTTGTGCAGCACGGGCAGGACGACCTGTCCGGTGAAGGTCACGTCGACCTTGCGCATCTTGGAGACGATCAGTGCCTTGCCCTGCTCCACCTTGCGGAAGAGCCGGCTGACAACGAGGAGCAGGGTGATGACGACGAGCAGGACAACGGCGACGAACACGCCGATGCCCACGGTGATGGCATCCATGGCAGAACCCCGGGTGGGTCGAAGAGGTGTGGGCGTACCCGCTCAGGCGGAGGTACGGGGGATACGGGGGTCGAGCGCCGTGTCGTACGGCGCGACCCAGAAGAACTCGCCGCTCTCGTCGTACTCGTACAGCAGACCGGTGCTGCCGAGGACGAGCGGGTCGTGGCCGAGCTGGCGGACCTGGACGACGGCCGTGGAGCCGTCCGGGGCGGTGACCTCCGCCTGACCGAAGTCCGCGTCCACCCGCCCCGTGCGGATGACGCAGGTCAGACCGACGAAGTCGTGCCGGGAGGGCCCTGGTTCGTCGGGGAGGAGCCGCGCCAGCGGCCGTACGAGCAGCCGGGTCACCCGCCAGGCGCCGAGGAGGGCGAGGAGCAGCAGGGTCACGGAGAGCACGGAGGCGAGGAGGCCGGGCGGGTCGGCGCGGTTCAGGAACACGGAGCCGGAGAGGCTCAGGATCCATCCGACGGCGACGAACAGCGACGCCGCCACCGACACGGGCACTCCGCCGAGGTGCAGCACGTCGGCGTCCACGTCGGCGTCGAAACCGTCGTGCTCGGCCGCGCCGCACAGCACCAGCGACCAGAAGCCCACGACCACCACCAGAGCCGCGCTGAACAGCATCGCGGGAAACCCGACGGCGGCGTCCAGGAACTCCCCCACGACCCCGCCCCCCCTGAGACGTCACGATTTCCGTACTCCGGCACCGGCCTCACGCCCTGCCCTCCGACGGGCTCATCCTGACCCCGCGGTGATCCCGTTCGCATTGCCGTCGCCCGGCAGTCTTTGACGCCTCCTTGATGCCGGTGGCGTCCCCCCTCCCAACGGCATGCCACTCTTGGTCCTCGCGCGTCAGGAACTCGTCAAACTCGTCAGAGGCGCGTCAGTATCCAAGGAGGAAGCGTGTCGGAAAGGGCGTCGGCCGAGGACTATCTGGAGGGGTATGCCGACATGCTGGCCGGCGTCTCCGCGACCGGGCGGCGGCTGACCCGTGACGAGCTGGAGGCACTGCGGTCGCGCGGCGAGCGGGCCGCCGAGGCCGGCATCGGACTGCGGTCCCTGGTCCGCGCCCATCTCGCGGCCGCCCGGACCTCGCACCACGGTCTGCCGGAGGCGGCTCACCGGCATCTCCTGGCCGTCGTGGAGCAGGCCGTCGACGCCTTCGCCGAGGGACACGAACGCGCGCAGCGCCTGGCGGTACGGCAGGAGGAGGCGGCGCGGCGCGAGTTCGTCGACGACCTGTTGTACGGGCGCAGTGACCTCGGGAGGCTCGCCGAGCGCGCCGAACGGTTCGGACTGCTGTTGTCGCACACCCACGCGGTCGCCGTCGCCGAAGGGCCCGAACCCTACGGGGACGGCTATCCCGTCTCGCGCTCCGTCGAGTCGTCTCTCGTCGCGCGCTTCGGTGCCCGTCGCATCCTGCTCACCACCAAGGACGGGCGGCTGATCTGCGTCGCGCCCGGCGACGAACCCGAAGTGCTCGCGTACTTCGCGAAACTGGCGTACGCGGCCACCGACGGCGGCCACATCGCCATCGGCCGCCCGCACCCCGGCGCGGGAGGCGTCGTCCACTCGTACGAGGAGGCTCTCAACGCCCTCGATCTCGCGGCCCGCATGGACCTGGACGAGCCGGTCCTGTACGCCGCGGACCTCCTCGTCTACCCGGTCCTCACCCGCGACCGGCAGGCCATGGAGGACCTCGTGGTCAGCGTCCTCGGCCCGCTCCGGCAGGCCCGCGGCGGCGCCCGGCCGCTGATCGACACCCTCACGGCGTACTTCGACACCAACTGCGTCGCCGCCGAGGCCGCCCGGCGCCTGTCCCTGAGCGTCCGCGCCATGACGTACCGACTGGACCGCATACACAAGCTGACGGGCGCGGACCCCGGTGAGCCCGGCCAGCGCTACACCCTCCAGACCGCCGTCATCGGGGCCCGGCTCCTGGGCTGGCCCGACAAGGAGCCCGACGGGACGGACCGCCGGCGCGCGAGCCGGTGAGCGGTCGGTGCGGCGGCAGCGGCGGCAGCGGCGGCCCTGTTTTTCAGGGGCTCGGGGCTCAGGGCTCGGGGTTCGGGGGTCAGGGCTCGGGGCTCGGGGCTCAGGGCTCGGGACTCAGGGCTCCGGGCTCCGGGCTCCGGGCTCCGGGCTCCGGGCTCCGGGCTCCGGGCTCAGGCGAGTCCGCGGCGGTGCGCGTAGGCGATGGCCTGGCCGCGGTCACGGCTGCCGGTCTTGGCGAAGACACGGTTCACATGGGTCTTGACGGTGGCTTCGCTGACGAACAGGGACCGGGCGATCTCGCGGTTGGACAGGCCCTGGGCCATGCGCGCGAGGACCTCCGCCTCGCGGGCGGTCAGTCCGTCGGGCAGTTCCGCCGGGCCGGGGGCGGGCTGCTGCCGGGCGAGGGCGACGAGGCGGGCGTGGACCGCGGGGTCGAGCAGCGCCTGGCCGCGGCCGGCGGCCCGCAGGGCGCGGTCGATGTCCTCGCGGCCGGCGTCCTTGGTCAGGTAGCCGAGCGCGCCGGCGGCCAGGGCGGCCTGGATCGACTCGTCGTCGCTGTAGGTGGTCAGCACCACGACGTGCGTCCCGGGGTGGTCGGCGGTGATGCGGCGGGTGGCCTCGATGCCGTCCATGCGGGGCATGCGCAGATCCATCAGCACCACGTCCGGGGAGTGTTCGGCGACCGCGGCCAGGGCCTGCTCGCCGTCGCCCGCGACGGCGACGACCTCGATGTCGGGGAGGCGTTCGCAGATGGTGACGAGGCCGTCGCGGATGATCGTCTGATCGTCGACGATGAGCACCTTCACTCCGGGACCTCCACCCGCACCCGCCAGCCGCCCTCGTGCGGGCCTGCGGTCAGTGTGCCGCCGAGGAGCTCCACGCGCTCGCGCATTCCGGTCAGTCCGTAGCCGCCGCCGGTGGCGGCGAGCTCGCCGACCGGTGCGGCGCGGGGTCCGTGCGGGGAGGGCGTCGGGGCCGTGTTCGTGACCGTCAGGCGGGTGGACGCCTCGTGGAAGCCGAGGACGACGGTGACATGGGCTCCCGGCGCGTGCTTGCGCGTGTTGGTCAGGGCTTCCTGCGCCGCCCGCACCAGCGCGATGGCCACGGCGGCCGGAAGCGGCCGCTCGGTGCCGGTGACGCGGAAGGCGGCTCCTTCGCCGGCGGCGAGGGAGGCGAGCCGCTCGGCCGGGGCGACCGGCTCGTCGCGCAGCGCCCGCACGGCCCGGCGGGTCTCCTCCAGGCCCTCGACGGCCAGGCGGCGGGAGCGGCCGATCGCCGCCCGTACGTCGTCCGTGCCCGCGCCGTCCTCGACGAGGGAGTCGAGGGCGGTCATCTGCACCGAGAGCGCCGAGAGCGTGTGCGCCAGTACGTCGTGCACCTCCCGGGCGATGCGGTTGCGCTCGGCGAGCAGTTCCGCACGCTCGTGCTCGACGGCACCGCGTTCCCTGGCCACCGCGAGTTCGGCCTGCGCCCAGAGGCTTTCCTGGCGCTGGCGGCGTACGACGCCGAGCAGCAGGCCGCACACTCCGGCCGCCACAACGGCCAGGAGGGCCCTGAAGCCCTCACCGTCGACGGCGAGCGCAGGCGTCGCGGTCACGACCCCCAGGGCCGCGACCGCCGCCGCCGGCCGCAGCGCCAGCTGCCCGGCCGCACACAGCGCCGCCACCCCCACGACCACCGGGGAGAACGAGGACAGGGGTGCCATCGCCCCGCCGACGCAGGCCAGCACCGCCGCCGAGGTCACCGCGAGGGCCGGGCGGCCGGAGCGGCTGCCCACCCACCAGCCGATCCAGGCGAGCGCCATGACCCCGATGAGCACCCATGCGGCCGTGCCCCGGGGGCCGGTCCCCGGCCGGGTGGCCTGCACCGCTCCGTAGACGAGCCCGGTCAGGGCGAGCAGCCCGACGGCCGGGCCCGTGAGGAGCCCGGCCGGGGTCGGAGGGCGGGAAGCCTCGGCCGGGCCCGGGCGGAGATCGTGGGTACGCACCGGTCCAGGATGCCGCGTCCGGCCGACGCCGAGCCCGCGCGACCACGGCGCGCGCCGCGGGGCGTGCGGCGGGGCGTGCGGCGGGGCGTGCGGCGTGGTGGGCCTCAGAGCTTGCCGCGGGGTGTGCGGCGGCCCGTGCCTCGGGGTGTGCGGCGGGGCGTGCCTCGGGGTGTCGCTCACCAGTCGCCCGTCCTGCCGGGGTTCCGGGCGAGCAGCGCGTCCCGGCCCCGCCAGGCCACGATGCCGCTCCGGGCGAGGACCTCGGCGAGGGCCATCAGCAGGATCGCCGGGGCCCACGCCGTCGGGTCCAGGTGGTGGGTGGCCGAGAAGCGTCCGATCGCCTGGTCGCCGCCGTTCGTGGCGAACACCTGGAACGCCATGCGGAAGCCGCATCCCACCACCCACAGCACGGCTGCCATGGCCGTGGCCCGGGCGAAGACCCGGCCGGCGTCGTCGCGGTAGACCCGGGTCAGCAGTCCGGCACCCGCGCCCAGCGCGAGGCCGATCAGCGTCGTCCCCACGATCAGCACGAGGTCGTTGCCCGAGGTCGGGATCGCGTGCAGGTACGTCGTCGCCGCCCAGGCGACGAGCCCCACGGGCAGCAGCAGCGCCTGCAGCGTCAGCCGCCGACCGCGCAGTTGCAGCAGCACCACGCCGACGAGGGCGATGTCGATCAACCAGTCCTTCGTACTCATACCGCCATGCTCGGCCGCGACCCCGCTCCCCCACGTCAACCCTGGGGTCTGCCCCGGGTGGACACCCCTCTCCACCCGTGGTCGGTACGGCTCCGGTCGGGCTACCGGTCGGTGCCGTGGCGGAGCCCGTCGAGGAGCAGGTCGAGGAGGCGGCCGGCGCGCTCGCGCTGGTCGGGAGCGCTGGTGACGAGTGCGACGCCGGCGAGGCTGAGGCCGACGTCGAAGGCGTCGACGTCCGCGCGCAGGAGTCCTGCTTCGGCGCCGGCGCCCAGCAGGGTGCCGATCGCGGTGCCGAGCCGGTCGAGGGTTTCGGAGAAGGGGTCGGCGCCGGAGGCGACCGCGGCGCGCAGGGCGTCCGCCATGCCGTGCTTGGCGGCCAGGTAGTCGATGAACCGGTCCATCCACAGGCGCAGCGCCCGGTCGGGCGGGTATGCGGCGAGCAGCTCGGCGGCGCCGTCGCAGACCCGGGCCAGCTCGTTGCGGTAGGCCGCCTCGACCAGTGCCTCGCGTGTCGGGAAGTGGCGGTACAGCGTGGCCGAGCCGACGCCCGCCGCCTTGGCGATCGTGTCGATCGGGACGTCCGCGCCCCTCTCGGAGAAGGCGCGCACGGCCGCTTCGAGGATGCGCTCCCGGTTGCGGCGGGCATCGGCGCGCAACGGGTTCGGCTGGGCGGTCAAGACTGCTCCCTTCGTCAGGTGATCAGTCTACTTGGACAAACGGGGAACTCTCCGGTTACCGTTCCAAGGAAACGGGGAGTCCCCCGGTTATTGTCGGCGTCAGCCCACTCCTGACGGGAGAACCCCTTCATGACCAGCGAGAAGACCGTCCTGATCACCGGCACGTCCTCCGGCATCGGCCTGGCGGCGGCGATCGGCGCCGCGCGGGCCGGCTGGACGACCGTCGCGACCATGCGCGACACGGGCAGGTCGGAGGCCCTGCGGAAGGCCGCCGTCGAGAACGGGGTCGCCGACCGCATCCAGGTCAAGCGCCTGGACGTGGTCGACCCCGCGAGCGTCGTCGGCTGCCTGGAGGAGGTCGTCGCGGAGCACGGCCGCCTCGACGCACTGGTGAACAACGCGGGCGCCGCCCAGGTCGGCACCGTCGAGATGGTGAGCCTCGACGAGGTCCGCGCGGCCATGGAGGTCAACTTCTTCGGCGTGGTCGCCGCGACCCGTGCCGCCCTCCCCCATCTGCGCGCCGCCCGCGGCCGGGTGATCACCGTCACCAGCGTCGGCGGCGCCGTCGGCCAGCCCTTCAACGAGGCGTACTGCGCGGCCAAGTTCGCCGTCGAGGGCTTCATGCAGTCCCTCGCACCCGTCGCCGCCACCGTCGGGGTCGACGTCACCGTGGTCGAACCGGGTGCGGTCGCCAGTGAGTTCGTCGCCAACCTCGGCCTGGACGTGCCCGCCCTGCTCGCGGCCGCGGGGCCCTACGCCCCGGCGCTCCAGGCGTACATCGCCCGGACCCGGCAGTCCTTCGGCAACGCCCAGACGCCGGCCGAGGCCGCCGCCCCGATCATCGACGCCCTGACCGCCGACCGTCCGCCCTTCCGTGTCCAGACCTCGCAGTGGGCCCGCGACTTCGTCGCCACCACCCTGGCCGACCTCGACGGCTCCGCCGTGCAGGGGCTCACCCGTACCTGGTTCGGCTGAACCACCCCGGGCCGTACCGGCGGCTGCCGCCGGTACGGCCCGTCCGTGCCGGTCTTCGTCGGAACACGGTGAAGACCCTCCGCGGCGGTGAAGACCCCGCGCGGGATCAGCTGACGCCCGGTCACGCGGGTGGCAGGCCCGTGACGTCAGCCCCCGGTGTGGATGCGGGCGACGAGGAGGGCGATGTCGTCGTCCGCCGCGGCCGGGACGAGGTGGGTGAGCAGGCGGTCGCACAGCCCGGCCAGGGACGGGACGGGCTCGGCGAGCAGGTCGGTCAGCTCGGCGAGGCGCGCGTCGATGTCGCTGCTGCGGGACTCCACGAGGCCGTCGGTGTACAGGACGAGGAGGCTGCCGAGGGGCAGGGTGACATCGGTGGTCGTGAAGCGCGTGCCGCCGACGCCCAGCGGCAGGCCCGGCGGTACGTCGAGCAGGCGGACGGTGCCGTCGGGGAAGACCGCCGCCGGGGGCGGGTGGCCGGCCCGGGTGATGCGGCAGTGGCCGTCGGCCGGGTCGACCACGACGCACAGGAACGTCGCGAGCATCGGCTCGGCGAGATCGTCCAGGGCGGCCTCCAGCTGGTACAGCATGTCCTCGGGGGCGAGGTCGAGGCGGGCGAGGGCCCGGACGCTCGCGGAGAGCCGCCCCATCACCGCCGCGGCCGCGGTGCCGTGCCCCATCACGTCGCCGATGACGAGTGCGGCCCTGCCGTCCTCCAGGGCGATGACGTCGTACCAGTCGCCGCCGACCTCGTTCACATCGCTGGCGGGCAGGTACCGGTGGGCCACTTCGATGCCCGTCGGCGGGGTGATGTGCTGCGGCAGCATGCTGCGTTGCAGTACGGCGGCGGTGTCGTGTTCGCGACGGTAGAGGCGCGCGTTGTCGACGCAGACCGCGGCGCGGGCCGCGAGTTCACCGGCGAGGGCGATCTCGTCCTCGGTGAAGGGGCCGACGGGCCGGGTCCGGTAGAAGGTGGCGAGGCCCAGCACCACGCCGCGGGCGAGCAGCGGCGTCATCATGAACGAGTGCACGCCCAGCCGGAGCAGCTCCGCGGGCACGGCGGAGTGGCCGGCCGCGGCGGCGATGGCCTGCTCGTCGAATTCGGGGACGACGAACGGGCGGCGCGCGCCGAGCACGCGGGTGTACGGCGCGTTGGCGGGAAAGGAGAGCGTGCGCCCCAGAGGGGCGAGGACGGCCGTGACGGGTGATCCGGTCAGCGGCGCCTTGGCCAGCCGCCGCAGTGTGGTGCCCCCGACCAGGCCGGCGCCGAGGTCGCCGCCGCCGGCCAGACTCTCCAGGACGTCCACGGCGACGGCGTCCGCGAGGTCGGGTACGGCGACGTCGGCGAGCTCCTGCGCGGTGCGTTCCAGGTCCAGGCTGGTGCCGATCTTGAGCGTGGCCTCGTTGACCAGGGCGAGGTGGCGCCGGCCCGCCTCGGCCTCGAGCTGCGCCTGCTGCTGGGCGGTGATGTCGATCAGGGTGGCGGCCAGCCCGATCGGGCGTCCGTCGGCGTCCTCCAGGCGGACGTACGACCCCGACCACACGTGGTCGTGGTCCGGGTCGGCCGGCGTGCGGCCCGTACGCCGGGAGTCCAGGACGGGTCTGCCCTCGTCCAGGGCCCGGCGCATCGCGCTCTCCATGTCGGCGGCGTTGACATCGGGCAGGATCTCGACGAGGCGGCGCCCGATGTGCGCGGCCTGCGGAAGTCCGTTCATCGCTTCGAGCGCCGGGTTGACGCGGAGGAACCGCAGCTCGGTGTCGAGGACGGCGATGCCGACCGGGGAACGGGAGAACAGCCCGTCCCACACCGCCGACGAGCCCCGGATCCGTCGCGCGGCCTCCGCCTCCGCGGCGAACACCAGCACCGTCGTCCCGCCGCGGTGCCGGGCGGGGACCGGGCACGCCCAGATCTCCAGCTCCAGCGGGCGCCCCTCCTTGTGCCAGGCGGTCACCATGCCCATGATCCCGCGCCCGGTGGCCGCACCCTCCCACAGCGACCGGCCGAGGCCACGGTCGGCGCCGGGATGGAGCAGGTCGGCGATGTGCCGGCCGAGCACCTCGTGCGGGGTGTAACCGAGCAGGTCCTCCGCCGCGTGGTCCCAGCGGACGATCGCCCCGTCCGCGCTGGTGGCCACCACGGCGACCGGCAGGGCACCCAGCCACCCGCCCGCGTCCCGGGCCGCGCTGGTCGTCACTTCATCGAAGGGCACCTGCTGCATCGCCACCGCGATTCCGGTACCTACGCACCCTGGACGGCTGTCGTCCTCCTCAGTATGGGCGGGTGTGCCCCGGTTCGTCGCGTGGATGCCGCGCCCGCCACCGGCTCACCCGCTCTCGCGACCGCGCCCGACTGTCCGCATGCCCCGTGCGCGGGCACACTGAAACTGCGGACATCGTCAGGACCACCGTGTCCTCGTGTCAGGCAGAGGAGGCCGCCATGGGTCACTCCACCGACGACCGGCGTGCCCTTGCGGAGATCGAACGCCGTCTCGTGCGGGACGATCCCGGACTCGACAGGCGGATGACGACGCTGAACGAGCAGTTCCCGCAGGACCTGGGGCCTCCTGGCAGCCACGCCCTCGACTCCGGCCCCGCCCCCGGCCACGACACGGACTCCGGCCCCGATCCCGGCCCCGGCCGCCCGCGGGCCGGCCGCCGGAAGGTCGTGCTGATCGTCCTCGCGGTGATCGCCCTGCTCGGACTGCTCCTCACCGCGTTCCTGGGAGCCGCTTCCACGCCCTCGGACGGTACGGATACCGGTCCGGCGGCTCTCGGAGTCGCCGCATCGGCCGACCCGGTGACGTGACCGCGAGCGCGTCGTTCACGTCTCCCCGTCCCGCGTCACGTCGTCCCGCGTCACGTCGTCCCTGGTCACATCGTCCCTGGTCACGAAGGACGGCGGGACGATCTCCACCGGGCAGTGGGCGTGGTGGATCAGACTGTGGGCGACCCGGCCCAGGGCGGGGCCGACGCCGAGTGCCCGGTGACCGCGGCCCATCACGATGAGATCGGTGTGACCGCTCGCCTCGACGAGGATTCCCGGGGTGCTCGTGCCCGTCTCCACGCGGTGCTCGACGGTGAGCTGCGGGTAGACCTCGCGGACGCGGTCCGCGAGCGCCTCCACCTCGTGCTCGTGCTGCCGTGCGCTGCCGATCCGGGCGAGGACGTTCCAGACGCTCACGAGCCGCAGCGCGGCCTTGCGGGCGTCCGCCTCGGCGGCGGCGAGGAGCAGCCATCCGAGATCGTCGGCGCCGTGCACGGCCGCCGTCACCGAGCCCGTGCCGGCGCTCTCGCCGTCCGGGCGCACGACGATCACGGGCACCTCCGCGTGCCCGGCGACGCCCAGCCCCACGGAGCCGAGCATGAGGGCCGCGAAGCCGCCGAGGCCCCTGCTCCCGACCACGATGGTCCCGCGGTTGCCCCCGGCCGCCTTGAGCCCGGCGACCGGCTCCTGGCGGCTCAGTTCCCGCGTGACTTCGAGGCCCGGGAAGCGTTCCCGGACCGCGTCCGCCGTCTCGATCAGCAGGTCGCGCCCGGCTTCGCGCACGGCCTGGATCGCCTCACCGTCGGCGTAGAAGAGGGCGCGGCGGTCGGTGTCGGCGGCGTGGACGAGGCGCAGCGGGCGGCCACGGCGGTCCGCCTCCGCGGCGGCCCAGAGCACGGCCGTCCGTGCGGCCGGGGAGCCGTCGACCCCCACGACGACGGTGCCGAGCTCCGGCCGGGCGGGGATCTCCGGGATCTCACTGTTCATGGTGCCTCCTCCGGACCGCCGGCCCGGGTCCCGTGAACACGTTCTCGCCTACGGCACCATGGTCCACCTCTCACGCCGGCCGCGCGCCGGACCAGAGGGCCGGACAGCCCTCTGTCCCGGTCCGACCGGCCCTCCCCCCGCCGCCCCGGTCCGCGTCCACACTGGAAGGGGACCACGACGAGGAGTCGACCGAGGAGCCGGCCTCAGGAGGAGGACACGATGCCCGCCACGCCCCGCACCGTCAGTGATGTCATGACCCACACCGCGATCGCCGTCGGCCGCGATGCCGCGTACCGCGAGATCGTCGCGCTCATGGACCAGTGGAAGGTGAGCGCGCTTCCGGTCCTGGAGGGCGAGGGCCGGGTGATCGGGGTGGTGTCGGAGGCGGATCTGCTGCCGAAGGAACAGTTCCGGGCCCAGGATCCGCTCCTTCCGGAGGAGCGCGCCGCCGCCGCCAAGGCCGGCGCGTTGCGGGCCGGTGAGCTCATGTCGACTCCGGCGGTCACCGTGCACCCGGACGCGACGCTCGCCGAGGCCGCCCGCATCATGGCCACCCGCCGGGTGAAGCGGCTGCCCGTGGTGAACGGGCTGGGCATGCTGGAGGGCGTGGTGAGCCGCGGGGACCTGCTGAAGGTGTTCCTCCGTCCCGACCAGGAGATCGAGGAGGAGATCCGGCGGGCGGTGCTCGACGAGTCCGCGTCTGCGCAGCGGCTCGGGGTCACCGTCTCGGAGGGCGTGGCCACGCTCCACGGCGATCTGCGCGATCGCGCTCTGGTGCCGCTGCTCGCCCGGGCCGTGCGGGCCGTGGAGGGCGTGGTGGACGTCCGGCTGGCGCTCGGCGGCGGCGAGGACGGCGCCGCCTGATCCGGCCGCTCCCAGCGCGTGCGGGACGGCGTCTCCTGGGACACCCTGGGTTCATCGGGGGCAGGGACGGGGTTGTCGCCCCGCCGACGACTGGGGTCCCGCATGACCGAAGCACCCGCGCCGCTCACCCGGGTCTTCCTCGTGGACGACCACGAGGTGGTACGCCGGGGTCTGCGCGACCTGATCGACGACGAGCCCGACATGGCGGTGGTCGGGGAGGCCGCCTCGGCGGACCAGGCCCTGGCCCGCGGGCCGGCGCTGCGGCCGGACGTCGCCGTGCTCGACGTGCGCCTGCCGGACGGCGACGGCATCTCCGTGTGCCGGGAGCTGCGGTCCCGCATGCCGGATCTCGCCTGTCTCATGCTGACGTCGTTCGACGACGAGGACGCGCTGCTCGACGCGATCATGGCGGGGGCCGCGGGCTATGTGCTCAAGCAGATCAAGGGGTCCGACCTGGTCGCGGCGGTACGCACGGTGGCCACCGGGGCGTCGATGCTGGACCCGGCCACCACCGCCCGGCTGATGCGCTCGCTGCGCGACCCGCAGGCCGGGAAGCCGCCCGAGGACGAGCGGCTCGCGGCGCTGTCGGAGCGCGAGCGCGCGGTGCTCGACCTGATCGGCGAGGGGCTGACCAACCTGCAGATCGCCAAACGCCTCTATCTGTCCGAGAAGACGGTCAAGAACCACATCTCCCGGCTCCTCGGCAAGCTGGGCGTCGAACGCCGGGTGCAGGCCGCCGTGATCGCCGCCCAGGCCCACGAGCACGAGCAGGCGCACGAGCAGGCGCAGGGTCAGCATCGCTGACGCGGCCCTGACGGACTCGGCCCTCGCTGCCACGACGCTCAGCCGCACGCACCATCCGCGCCCTCCGCATGGGCACCGTCCGGCCCCGGCCGGGGACCGTTCGGCCCTGGTCCCGCGGTGGCCCGCGTACGGAGGCTGAGGGCATGAGGGGATGCTCCCCCGGACAGGACGGACCGTCATGGCACTCCACCACCCCGACGCGGCGCTCGTCACCTCGCTCGTCGACGACGCGGTGACCGCCCCTTCGATGCACAACGCTCAGCCGTGGCGCTTCCTCCACCGGGTCGGCGGCGACACGGTCGAGGTGTACGGCGACCCCGCCCGCACGCTTCCCCGCTCCGACCCGCGCGACCGCGCCCTCCACATGGGGTGCGCAGCCGCCGTCTTCAACCTGCGGGTGGCGGCGGCCTGGCGGGGCTGGGCCGCGTCCGTGCGGTTCCTGCCGGATCCCGGCAATCCGTGGTTCCTCGCGGAGGTGACGCTCCGCGAGCCCCGCGACCCCGGCGCGGACGACGACCTCGCGCTGCTTCAGCCGGTGCTGCGGCGGCGCCACACCAGCCGCTTCCCCTACTCCGACGAACGCGTCCCGCAGGAGGTCGTCGACGGGCTGCGGTCGGCCGCGGTGCTCGAAGGGTGCCGGCTGGTCACGCCGGGCCCCTGGCACACCGACACCGTGCTCGACCTCGTCCACGACGCCGAGCTCTTCGAGGCCATGGACACGACGGTGCGCGCCGAGCTCGCCACCTGGGTCCACAAGGGAGCGGACGAGCCCGGCGCGGCGGTCGAGGGCATCCCGCCGTACGCCATCGGGCCGCGGCAGTACGGGATGAGCGCCCCTGTCCGGGACTTCGACACCTCACGGAGCGTCCCGGACCGGGAGGCGGCGCGGTTCGAGGAACGGCCGCAGATCGTCCTGCTCGGCACCCGGGACGACCGGCCGGCGGACTGGCTGCGGGCGGGTCAGGGGATGCAGCGCGTGCTGCTCCAGGCCACCCTGGACGGGCTCGCCACCTCGATGATCTCCCAGCCGCTGGAGTGGCCCGAGCTGCGGGCGGTGGCGCGCGATCCGCTGTCCGCGCTGGGCTACGTACACATGATCATCCGCATCGGTTACGGCCCGGCCGGGCGGGCCACGCCCCGCAGGCCGGCGACGGACGTGCTGGACTTCGTCTGACGGCCGCGGTCCGGCGGGCATCGGGGCGGGCTGCCGTCGGCCCGGTGCCCGAAGGACCGTCGGTGGGCGGCGGACACCGGCTCACCGGCGGAACCACCGCTCCTCACCGGGCAGGACGGTGACGTGCCGCTCGCCCGGCAGGATCAGGGGCAGCGGCCCGGGCCCGGCGGTGGGGGCGGTGACCCCGATCCGCCCGGGCAGCATCCGCAGCCGGATCCCGTGGTGACCGCGGTAGCGGAGCCGGAACGAGAGGCGGGGGATCTCGCTCAGCGCGACGGGGTCGATCCGCAGTCCGTCGGCGTCCGCCCCGACGCCCGTGATCCCCCGCTCCACCAGGTCGAGGGTGCCGGCCATGGCCCCCAGGTGGATGCCCTCCCCGGTCGTGCCGCCCTGTACGTCGGTCACGTCGCCGCGCAGCGCCTCCTCGCAGTACCGCCAGGCGTCCGGGCCCTGTTCACGGGCCCGTACCCAGCCGTGCACGAGGCTGCTCAGGGTGGAGCCGTGGCTGGTGCGGCGCAGGTAGTAGTCGACGGTGGCCCGCCAGATGCCGTCGTCCAGGGGGCGGCCGAGCCGGGTGAAGAGGGCGTGGAGTTCGGCGGGGCGGAAGACCTGGCCCAGCATCAGGGTGTCCGCCTGCTTGGACGCCTGGTAGCGGTTGACGCTGTCGTGCTCGGCCTCCAGGATGCGGTCGAGCCGGCGGATGTCGGAGTAGCGGGCGCGGTAGGCCGCCCAGTCCAGCTCGGCGAGCCGGCCGTATCCCTCGAACTGGCTGATGACGCCCTGGTGGTAGGGGACGTGGATGCGGCGTTCGATGTCCCGCCACCGGTCGAGTTCCGTGGCGTCGATGCCGAGCCGCTCGCGCAGCTCCGCGGCGCGGGTGGCGGGCAGGAGGGTGAGCAGTTCGTTTCCCCGGGCGAGCACCCAGGCGGCAGTCACGTTGGTGTAGGCGTTGTCGTCGATGCCGGGTGCGGCGGCGTCGGGGTAGGCGTCGTGGTACTCGTCCGGTCCCATCACGCCGAGGATCCGGTACCGGTCGCGGTCCGGGTCGAAGGTGGTCGCGCTCGCCCAGAAGCGGGCGATCTCCAGAAGGGTCTCGGCGCCGGGCCCGTACAGGAATCCGGTGTCGCCGGTGGCTGTGGCGTACCGCCAGATGTTGAGGGCGATCGCGGAGCCGACGTGGCGCTGGAGGTGGGAGCGGTCGGGGAGCCAGCGGCCCGAGCGGGGGTTGAGGTGGAGTTCGGGTGTCTCCTCGCGGCCCGAACTCGCGCTCTGCCAGGGGTACATCGCTCCTTTTCTGCCCGCGCGCCGGGCCGCCTCGCGGGCGGCGGGCAGCCGTCGGTGGCGGTAGAGCAGCAGGGCGCGGGCCACCTCGGGGAAGTGCAGCGACAGGTACGGCAGGACGAAGAGTTCGTCCCAGAAGACGTGGCCCCGGTACGCCTCGCCGTGCAGCCCGCGCGCGGGCACGCCGGCGTCCAGTTCCGCGGTGTGCGGGGAGAGCGTCTGCAGCACGTGGAAGAGGTGCAGGCGCAGGACGCGGGCGGTCTCCCCGGGTACGTGGACCTCGGCCTGGTCCCACAGGCGCTGCCAGGCGGCCCGGTGGGACGCGAGCAGTGCGGGGAAGGCGGGAGCGCGGACGGCCTGTTCGCGTGCGGTCGCGACCGGATCGGTCGCGGGCCGGTCCAGCGAGGTGCACAGGGCCACGGTCTTGGTCACCGTCACGGACCGGCCACGGCCGAGCGGCAGCCGGAACGCCTGGACGGTGCTGGTGGAGGTGGTGCGGGCGGTGTCCGCCGCGCCGGACGGCAGGGTCACGGTGCGCGCGGCCAGACCGATGACGGTGCCCGAGGTCCTCGTACGGCAGGTGAGCCAGGCCGTGCCCGAGGCGTCGACGCCCGCCTGGTGCTCCGCCAGATGGTGCCCGTCGAGGTCCCGGTAGCGGGCGACGCCGGCGTTGACGACGGCTCCGTCGAGGCGGGACTCCACCTCGACGTGGCCGCTCCAGCCGTAGGCGCGCAGTACGGTCCGCTGGGCCGCCAGGCACGGGATCGCCATGTGCACGATCCGGGTGTGGGCGACGCCGAGGCCACGTCCCCGGGCGTCCCGGTACAGCGTCTCGCGGGTGAGCACACCGCGTCCGAGGTCGAGGCGGATCCGGTGGTGCCGCACTCCGGGGGCGTCCGGCGTGAGCCATTCCCCGGGCGGTTCGCCGTCCGGCACGCAGCGGTAGCGCAGCCGGGTCCAGTCGGGCAGGTTGACGATGTCCTCGTTCTCGACGGCCCGCCCGGCCACGTGGGAGGTGAGCCGGTCGTAGACGCCGGCGGCGTACGTCCCCGGGTAGTGGACCTCGTCGGCGGCGGTCTCCGGTGCCGAGCCGCGGGTGGCGAAGCGTCCGTTGCCGAGGGTGCACAAGGCTTCGACGAGCCGCTCCCGCTTGGGGTCGTACCGGTCGTACTCCCACCGCCAGGCCGTGGTCACCCCGTACCCCCGGGCAGGGCGGCGGGCAGGCCGGCGAGATCGGGGACGACGAGGTCCGCACCGTGCTCCTGGAGGGCGGCCGTCGTGGTTCCCGCCCGGTCCACGCCGACGACCAGGGCGAAGCCGCCGCGTGCGCCCGCCTCGACGCCGGCGAGCGCGTCCTCCACGACGGCGGTGGCGCCGGGCGGCGTGCCGAGCCGGTCCGCGGCCAGCAGGAAGAGCGCCGGATCCGGCTTCCCGGGCAGGCCGAGCCGGGCGGCGTCGGCGCCGTCGACGATCCCGTCGAGCAGGGTGTGCAGGCCTGCCGCGGTGAGCAGGTCCCGGGCGTGGCGGGAAGCGGAGACCGCGGCCCGCCGGACGCCCCGGGCCCGCAGCTCCGCCAGGACGGCCGCCACCTCCGGGTAGGCGGGGACGCCCGCGTCCCGGACCAGCTCGGTGAAGGCCCGTTCCTTGCGGGCCGCGACGGCCCACACGCTTCCGCAGCCGGGCGGGTCGTCGGGGCTGCCCTGCGGGAGGTCGAGTCCGCGCGCCGCGAGGAAGGCGCGGGCGCCGTCGTCGCGGCGCCGCCCGTCGACCAGGGCGCGGTACTCGCGCTCGGCGTCGAAGGGCGCCTGGGGCCGCCGCGCGGTGCTCCAGGAGGTCAGGCAGCCGTCGAAGGCCCGCTGCCACGCCCGGGCGTGCAGACGGGCGCTGTCGAGGAGGACGCCGTCGGTGTCGAGGACGACCGCGGCCACCGGGTGCGGGCCTCCGCTCCCGGTGGCGCTCGTGCGGTCGCCTGTCGTCATCGTCGCTCCCTCGTCCTCCCTGGTCCTCGGGGCCCTTCGCGGCGGCCGATCCCCCGCGGCCTCTTCCAGGGTTCCGCGGTCCGGCGCCGGCGCAAGTGGGAGAGAGGGGCCGACCGGGCCTCTTCGACTGCCCCGCACGGCCCTGCCGCGCCGCCCGCCGGCGGCGCAGCCTGGAAGGGCTACCGCAGGAGGCACACCATGAGGACACGGGTAACGATGCCGAGGGAAGGGCGCGCCATGTCCGCACACCCGTACACCGT
The DNA here is from genome assembly GCF_053601115.1 of Streptomyces sp. NPDC004788. Classification (NCBI taxonomy): domain Bacteria; kingdom Bacillati; phylum Actinomycetota; class Actinomycetes; order Kitasatosporales; family Streptomycetaceae; genus Streptomyces; species Streptomyces sp. NPDC004788. Next base: position 19,673 of record NZ_JBSGBF010000079.1, on the reverse strand, counting down.
CGCGGACGTGATGACGAAGCAGGTCGTGGCCGTCGCGCCCGACGCCTCCTTCAAGGAGATCGTCACGGCGATGGAGCGCTGGAAGGTCACCGCGCTGCCGGTGGTCGAGGGGGAGGCGCGGGTCGTGGGGGTGGTCTCCGAGGCGGACCTGCTGCCCAAGGAGGAGTTCCACGACCACCGCCCCGGCCTCGTCGAGCAGCTGCGCCGCCTGGACGACACCGCGAAGGCGGGCTCCGTGCGGGCCCGGGACCTGATGACCAGACCGGCCGTCACGATCCGTCCCGACGCCCCGCTCCCCCTCGCCGCCCGGCTGATGGCCACGCACCGGATCAAGCGCCTTCCGGTGGTTGACGCGAGCGGCACCCTGCGCGGCATCGTGAGCCGGGTGGATCTCCTCAAGGTCTTCCTGCGTCCGGACGACGACCTGGCGGCCGAGGTGCGCGCCGAGGTGGTCGAGCGGCTCTTCCCGCTCTCGCGCGCGGAGGTGGGCGTGACGGTCACGGGCGGCATCGTGACCCTGTCCGGCCCGGTCCGCGACGGCTCCCTCATCCCGGTCGCCGAGCGGCTCGCGCGGGCGGTGGAGGGAGTGGTGGACGTGCGCTGCCGGCTCACCGAGCGCTGAACGCCGCCCCTGGTGACCCGCCCCCCGCTCACGCCGGGCCCCGGCCCTCACAGGGCCATGTCACCCTCCGCCCTCGCAGAGCCATGTCACCCGCCGCCCTCACCGGACCATGTCACCCCCCGTCCTCACCGGCCCACGTCACCCCCCGCCCTCACGGGCCCATGTCACACGGCCATGTCGCGGCGCCGGAGCAGCAGATGAGCGAGGAGCAGGCCGAGGGCGCCCGTGCCCGCCAGGACGCCGAGGCGGGCCCAGAGGACGGCGCCGTGGGCCAGGGCGTCGCCGGGCGTGTAGTAGTGGAAGGGGCTCAGGTAGCGCAGCGGGGCGGCGGGGTGCCAGGCGAGGGCGACGAAGTTGACGGCGAACCCGACGGCTCCGACGGCGACGACCGTGCCGAGGACCTGGGCGCGCCGGTGCCCGGCGGCCGACACGGCCAGCGCGGGCCCGGTCACGCACAGGGTGAGGCCGTAGCCCATGAGTCCGGCGGCGAAGACACCGCCGAGGCCGACGTCCCGGTGCAGGGACGGGGAGAGTGCCACGCCGACGGCCAGGGTGAGGGTGGCGGCGGCGGTCAGGACGGCGGAGGCGAGGAGAAGCGCCGCGGTGCGTTCGGCGAGCAGCCGGGTACGGGTGACCGGCCGGGCCATGACGAGTTCGATCGTGCCGGACTCCACGTCGGCGGCGACGGCCGCGGCGGCGAGGGAGCCGATCGCGGTGAGCTGGAGGGCGATCCAGAACGGGTGGGTGAGTCCGGCGCCGAGGAGTCCCGGGTGGCTGGCGATCGACACGTCGCCGCTGGAGCCGCTGAAGGCCCGGTACGCGGACGGGGGCCGCGCCGTGGAGAAGAGCTGCCCGGTCGGGACGGTGTCCGTCACGACGACGATGACGGTCTCGAAGGCGACCATGCCGGCCACCAGGGCCGTCAGCATCCTGCGTCTGCGGTGCAGGGCCAGCCACAGCAGGGGCCACCGGGTGTTCACGTCGGGTCCTCGGCGGGGCCGTCGCGGCCGTCGCGATAGAGGTCGAGGAACGCCTCGTCGAGGCCGGCCTCCTCGACGGTGACGTCGGTGACGGGGAGCGCGAGCAGCGCGCGCAGGGTGGGGACGACCTCGTCGGGCGGGACGAGGAGTTCGGCGCGGTCCCCCGTCCAGCGCGGGTGCCAGCGGTCCGCGTCGCCGAGCGGTCGCGGCCCGGGGCGGCCGGCGAGGCCGACCCGGATCCGGCGGGCCCGTACCTCGCGCAGCGCGGCGACGCTCGCGACGGTGACGAGGTGGCCTTCCCTGACGATGGCGACCCGGCCGCAGGTGCGCTGCACCTCGGGCAGGACGTGGCTGGAGAGCAGGACGGTCCGCCCCGCCTCCGAGGCCTCCGCCATCAGCCGGTAGAAGGTCTCCTGGACGAGCGGGTCGAGGCCCTCGGTCGGTTCGTCGAGGACGGCGAGGAGCGGGTCGTGCTGGAGTGCCTGGACGAGGCCGAGCTTCTGCTTCATGCCCCGGGAGTACGTCAGGACGGGGCGCCGGAGGTCCGCCGGGGACAGTTCGAGGCGGTCGCACAGCTCCGCGCGGCGCGGGGACGGCGCGCCCTGGAGGGCCGTGAGCAGGTCGAGCGTCTGGGTTCCGGTGAGCTCGGGGTAGAAGCGCAGTTCGCCGGGGAGGTAGCCGAGGCGCGGCGCCAGGGTGCGGTGATCGGCGCCCGGGTCGAGACCGAGGACGCGGACCCGGCCGTCGGTGGGCTTGAGCAGGCCGGTGAGACAGCGCAGCGTGGTGGTCTTCCCGGCGCCGTTGGGCCCGAGGAAGCCGAAGACCTCGCCGGGTGCCACGGTGAGGGACAGGGCCTCGACCCCGACGACGGAACCGTAGCGCTTGGTGAGGCGGCTGAGTTCGATGGCGGGTGCCGCGCTCATGTGACCAGTGTGGACCGTTCGGGGCCCCGCCCGCGGGCGGGCTGCCGGGCGCGGGCCACGAGCTGGTTCAGGTCCGTTCCCGCGCTTGCCTCGCGGCGAAGTCGGGCGGGACGATCTCCACCGGGCAGGGGGAGTGGTGGAGCACGGTGTGGGCGACCCGGCCGAGGGCCGGCCCGACGCCCAGGGCGTGGTGTTCCGCGCCCAGCACGAGGAGGTCGGTGTGCGCGCCGGCCTCGACGAGAGCCCCGGGGGTGCTGGTGCCGGTCTCGACGTGATGGCTGACGGTCAGCTCGGGGTAGGCATGCCGGACGAGGTCGGCCAGCCCCTTCACCTCCTGGACCCGGGCCCGGGCGATCTCGTCGAGGTCGTCGAGCATGGTGGCGACGCTGCCGACGTGGGCGAGCACGTTCCACACGCTGAGCAGCCGCAGCGATGCCTTGCGCGCCCTGGCCTCGGCCGCGGCGACGGGCAGCCAGCCGAGGTCGGAGGCGCCGTGCACGGCCGCGGTGACCGATCCCGCCTCCGGCCGGTCGCCGCCGCCGCGCACCACGACCACGGGCACGGTGGCGCGGGCGGCGACGCCCAGTCCGACCGATCCGAGCAGCAGGGACGCGAACCCGCCGCGGCCCCGGCTGCCCACCACGATCGTGCCCTGGCGGCCGGCCGTGGCGGTGAGTCCGGCGACCGGCTCCAGTCCGCTCAGTTCCTCGACCACGGTCAGCCCGGGGTGGCGGTCCTGAAGCGCCGTGGCCGTTTCGCGGAGCAGCTCACGGCCCTCCTCGCGTACGGTCCTCAGGTCCTCCGCCGGGAAGTAGAGGCTGCTCCGATCGGTGTCCGCGGCGTGGACGAGATACAGGGCCCGGTCGCGGCGCTCCGCCTCGTCGGCGGCCCACAGGGCGGCTTCCCGGGCGGGCGGGGAGCCGTCGATCCCGACGATCACGGTGCCCAGTTCCGGGCGGACGAGGGTCTGGCTGGTCATGTCTCCTCCTCGGGAGTACGTCCCGGGGGCGGGGAACGCGTCCCCGGGACGCCCCAGGTGCGCCACCTTCCACGCTGGCACCGCGCGGGACGCCGGGCCAGGGTCCCTTCGGCCCCGGTCGAGCCCGGTCGGCCTCTCTGCCCGCGCGCCGCCGCGCGGCGGGCCGGACGCCGTTCCCCGAGGGGACCGGCTGAGTCACGCTGCTCCGCGGGAGCCGCCGGGTGCCGCCGGCGGAGCGCCCGGAGCGCCCTCCACGACGATGCGCCGGCCGCTGACGCGGCGCGGGGAGAGCACCATGACGGTGTCCCGGCCCTTCCCGGCCCACGGGGTCGTGTGCATCGACTCCCGCAGCCGCCGGGCCTCGGACTCGTCGGTGACGCGGCGGACCGGGCCCACGACGAGGACGCTCCAGCCCTGGCTGAAAGCCTCGTCCACGTGGTCCGTCTCGAAGGCGATCTCCGTGCCCGCCGTACGGACCGGTGCCGCGTCCGGCGCGGTCATGAAGACGACCTCGTCCCGCGCGATCTCGTAGTTGACGGGGAACACGACGGGTCCGTCGACGGTGGTGAAGGCGATCCGTCCTACGCCATGGGTGCCGAGCAGCCGCCGGCACTCCGGGTCGCTCAGCTCGGTCAGCCGGGCGTCACGTCCGGCCCGGCCGACCGCAGCCGGCAGGTCGGCCGTGTATCCGGTCAGGTCCTGGACGGTGCACTCCAGGGCGTTGGCGAGGCGGGCCAGGAAGGCGACGTCGGGGGTGGCCACCCGCTCCTCCAGGTACGTGAGGTAGCTCGTCGCCGCGCCGGTGCGCGCGGCGACCTCTTCCCGGGTCAGGCCGAGCTCCTCGCGCCGGGCGGCGATCCGGCGTCCGATGTCGCCGCGGGCGTGCGGGGTGGTGTCGCCGCGGGCATGGGGGGTGGTGTCGCCGCGGGCATGGGGGGTGGTGTCGCCGGTCATCGTCACTCTCCCTCGATCGGTGCGTGCGGTCGCTGCGGGACGACGGCGACCGGGCAGGAGGCGTGGTGGAGGGCCCGGTGGGCGACCCGGCCCAGTTCCAGGCCGAAGAGGGCTTCCCGGCGCCGTGCTCCGACGACGAGCAGGTCGGCCGCGGCCGAGCGCTCGACGAGCACCTTGTGCGCGGGTCCTTCCACCGTGGTGCGCCGCAGCAGCACCCCGGGGTGGGTCCGGACGGCGTCCGCCACGGCCTTGTCCAGGAGCGCGGCCGCGCGTTCCTCCTCGCCGAGTGCGCGGTCGCCGGTGAGCAGCGGGTGGTCGGGCGGTTCGTGGCCGGGCCGCCGCCAGGTACGGACGACGTCGAGGAGGCAGTCGCGGGCGGCCGCCTCGCGGAACGCGAAGCGGACGGCGGGCGAGTCCACGTCGCTTTCCCCGATGCCGAGCAGGACGCGCTCGTGGCGTGCCTCCAGGGCGTGCCGGTCGCCCCGCACGACGACGACCGGGCCGTGCGAACGGGCGGCCACGACGAGACTGACGGACCCGAGCAACAGCGAGGTCAGTTCCCCACGGCCCCGGGAGCCGACGACGACGGCCTCCGCCGAGAGCCCCTCGCCGAGCAGCGCGCTCTCCGCGTCCTCCGGGAGCACGGCCGTGGTGACCTTCAGGCCCGGGGCGCGGCGCCGGACGCGCGCGGCCGCGGTGGCGACGACGGTCTCCGCGAGCACCTGGCCGGTCGGCCGGTCCGGGCTCCCGGCCGGCACGCTTCCCTCGTACCGCTCCCAGAGCGAGGCGTACACGACGCGCAGGGGCAGTCCGAGCCGTACGGCCTCGTCGGCGGCCCAGTCGGCCGCCCTGAGTCCGGCGTCCGAACCGTCGACTCCGACCACGAGGGGCGTCTCCATGGCGGCCACCGCCTTTCCGGGTGCGCGTTCCGGCACGCATGTCGTCTCTCTGTCACGCTCGCATCCGACACGGGTGACGGGTAGGGCCGGTCGGTCCCTGGCGTGGGCCACCCGACCACCCGCCGTGTGCGCCGCTCAGGACTGGTCCGCGGGGTGGGCGCCCCGGATGATGGAGGTCCGGCGCTTCGCTTGCGCGCGAGCGCCGACGGCGTGGTGGACGACGTCATACGAAGGAGGTGACCGGCCATGGCACGGAGCATCGTGGTCGGCCTCGACGGCACGGAGCAGGCGGACGCCGCCGCCGCATGGGCGGCCGACGAGGCGCTGCTGCGTGGCACCGGGGTGCACCTGGTGCACGCGGAGGAGCCGTCGCCGGAGGTGCTGCTGCCCTTCGTGTCGCGGGAGCCCGACGAGCACTGGGCCGAGGAACTCCTCGCGCGCACCGCCGACGGGCTGCGCGGGCGGCACCCCGGTCTGTCGGTCACCACGCGGCTGCTGCCCGCCGGCTCCGGCCCCGTGCCCGGCCTCGTCGCGGCGGCCGAGGAGGGCGAGCTGCTGGTCCTCGGCTCGCGCGCGCTCGGCAGCGTGGGCGGGTACCTGCTCGGCTCGGTCGGTCTGACGGTCGCGGGCCGGGTCGAGTGCCCGGCCGTCCTCGTCCGGGCGCAGGGCGTGCCGGCCCCGGAGGGCCCGGTCGTCGTCGGTGTCGACCTGCGCCAACCGGTCGACAGCGTGCTGGACTTCGCCTTCGAGGAGGCCGCCCGACGGCGCGCCGGTCTGCAGGTGGTGTACGCCCAGGAGCTCCCGCTCTCCGCGGGCCTGGGACCCGCGATGGTGCCGGACATCCGGCTGGCCGTGGCCCCCGAGATCAATCGTTCGCTCGACGAACTCCTCCAGCCGTGGCGGACGAAGCACTCCGGCGTCACGGCGGTCACCCGCGTGGTGACCAGATCGGCCGGAGTGGAGCTGGTGGCCGCCGCTCACAAGGCGTCCCTCGTGGTCGTCGGCCGGCGCACCGGACGCTCGGTCCTGGGCGCGCACATCGGCAGCGTGGCCCACGCGGTCCTCCACCACAGCCTCGCGCCGGTCGCCCTCGTCCCGCACGACTGAGCCGCGCCGGCCCGGCATACCGGTGGAGGGACGCCCCGGGGGGGGGCGGGTGCGACCGTCGGAACTGGGCCGCCCGGGCGGGCCCGTGGCCCGGGTGGGCATGTCGCCTTGCCCCGGCTCCTTCGCACGCCGAGCGTTTCCTCACCCGGCCCTGCGCGTGATCGGAGACCTCAGTGGACGTCCCCCCGAGGATGCTGTTCGGTCCGGACCGGTCGGCCGAGCGTGTCGTACGGCCCCGGCGTGCGCTCCGCGCGGGGGTCACCCAGGTGGTGGCGGCGGCACTGGGGCTCGTGCTGGGGCTGACGCTTCCCGCGATCGACGGCGGGTACCGGGTGACCGCGGATCGGGCCGTCGATGTGCTGAAGGTCGCCGGGGTGGGGGTGCTGAGCGTCGCGACGCTGTTCTTCTCCCTGTTGTTCCTGGTCGTGCAGTGGGCGGCCGGCAACTTCAGTCATCGGCTGGTGCTGTTCCGGTCCGATCCTTCGGTGTGGCGGGTCTTCGCCCTCGTGGTCGGAGTCCTGGTCTTCTCGGTCACCGCGACCCTGGCCGTCGGCTCGGAGCGCACCACGTCCGTGGCCGTTCCCGTGACGGCTCTGGTCTCGTCGGCCGGCGCTCTGGTGCTGGTCCGGCGACTCCTGCTGAACGCCCTGCGCTCGATCCAGCTCGCCCATGTCCTCACCGACGTACGGGAACGGGGGCGCGCCGTCCTGCGGGCCGTGTATCCGCCGACGGGCGGCGCGGGCGGCGGCGAACGTGACGGCGCCGCAGCGGGGCGACTGCCCGCGGGTCGACTGCCCGCGGTGACGTCGACCGTGGCGTGGACCGCCGGCTCCGCCCTCGTCGCCCAGGTCGACGTGGTGCGGCTGGTGCGTACGGCGGCCCGGGCGGAAGCGGTCGTGGTCCTCACGGTGCCGGTGGGAGCGCCCGTCTACCCCGGTGACGTGGTGGCCGAGGTGCGGGGCGGCCGCGCTGCCGAGGCGGAGGTGCTCCGGGCGGTGGTCCCCGGCACCGAGCGGGTGTTCCACCAGGATCCCGGCCTCGCCTTCCGCCTGTTGTCCGACATCGGCCTGCGCGCGCTCTCCCCCGCCGTCAACGATCCCGCGACCGCCGTCCAGGTCCTGGACGCCGTCGAGGACCTGCTCCGGCTGATCGCCCACGCGGACCTGGGCGCCCGGTCGATCGCCGACGAGTCGGGCGCCGTCCGGGTGGTGATGTCCCTGCCGACCTGGGAGGAGCTCCTCCGGGTCGGTTTCGACGAGCTGTGCCGTGCGGCCTCGGACGCGCCCATGGTGCTGGCGCGCGCCCACGAACTGCTCGTCCGTGTGAAGGCGGTGGCCCGGGCGGAGCGCCTGGCCTCCCTGGACGAGCGGCTGGCATGGGTGGAGCAGGAGTTCTCGGCGAGGCATCCGGCGTTCCTGTGGGCGGCCGGCGACCGCTGACCTCCGCCGGGCGTACGGGGCTGGGCGCACCGGCCGCAGCGTGACGCCCGCCTGGGCCGGGCCCTCCCGGGCCCGGTTTCCGGACGGTCGCCTGCGCGCCGATGAGTTTTCCCTGCCCGGGCGGTCTCACCATTGTTGTCCGAAGGAACGCGGGAGGAACACGTGGTTCAGCTGTTGCGAGTGCAGAATTTCAACGTGTCGAGTGACGGCATCGGCGCCGGTGAGGACCAGACCCTGGAGCGGCCGTTCGGTCACGTCGACCCGGGGAGGCTGTTCGCCTGGGCCGGGGCCACGGCGAGCTGGCCCATGCGTACCGACCCGGGCGGCAGCCGGGGCCTGGACGACTACATGACGCGGGACTTCTCCCGGAACATCGGTGCCGAGATCATGGGCCGTAACAAGTTCGGGCCCCAGCGCGGGCCCTGGCAGGACCACGAGTGGCGCGGCTGGTGGGGCGACGAGCCCCCGTTCCACACCCCCGTGTTCGTCATGACCCATCACAGGCGCCCGTCGTTCACACTGTCCGACACCACGTTCCACTTCGTCGACGGCGACCCGGCCGACGTCCTCGAACAGGCGCGGGAGGCGGCGCAGGGCAAGGACGTCCGGCTCGGCGGAGGCGTCAGCACCATCCGGGAGTTCCTCGACGCCGACCTCGTCGACACCCTGCACGTGGCGGTCTCGCCGGTGAAGCTCGGCTCGGGTCTGCGGCTGTGGGAGTCCCCGGACGAACTGCTCGACCGGTTCCACCTGGACGTCGTGCCCAGCCCGAGCGGCGTGACGCACCACCTGTTCTGGCGGAAGTGAAGGGTCCTCGCGGCGGCCTCAGGAAGGTCTCGGAGTAGCCCCAGGGCGCGATCGCCGGCGCCGGTAGCCCACGACGCTCCGTCCGGGTACGCCCCCGGCGATCACCCCTACGGGATACTGACTGAATTTTCAGTCAAGGCCTCGGACGGCGATACGCAACGGAGGCACCCGAAAAGGAAGGGGTGCTGCCCTCTTCCTGGAGGAAGGGGCACACCCCATCGGCATGGCCCGGCTCAGCGCTGCCGCAGCCGCGCCAGTTCCACCTCGATGGCCTCGGACATGAGGGTGCGTGCGTGGTCGACGGCGAGGCCGCCGCTGAGCCAGCGCATGCTCAGGCCCTCCAACAGGGCCGTGAGCCGTTCGGCGGCCGCCGCGAGCATGGCCGCCGGCGCGAGCGGATACACCTGCCCGAGCAGGGCCGCCACCTCCTGCACCCATACCAGGGTCGCCCGGGCGAGGTCCTCGCGCAGAACCGGGTCGAAGACGGCGCTCGCCCGCAGTTCGCCCCAGGCGGTGCTGTTCTCGCGCACCTCGGGGGTGTCCTGGAGCTCCAGCAGCAGGACCTGGTCGAGCTCCTCACGGGCGCTCAGCGGCTCCGCCTCCGCGGCCTGGGCCGTGGTGTACCGCTCGGCGCGGTCGTTGATGAACTCCAGTGTCTGGCGCAGTACTCCGGTGCGGTCCTTGAAGTGGTAGTAGATCAGGCCGGTGGAGACCCCGGCCTCCTCCGCCAGTTCCTCCACACGGAGGCCGCGGACCCCGCGCCGGGCGATCACCCGGGCGGCCGCTTCCAGGATCTGAGTACTGCGAGACGCCATGTCATGAACCCTATCCGGCCCACCGGAACCGGCACGCACGCATCCCGGCACCGCCCGGCTTCATCTCGACCGGCCCCCTCTCGCCTGCTGCCGGCCGCCCGCTTCGAGCCGCCGTCCGCCGCGCACCACCCAGACACACGATGACGATCCCAGGTTTGACTGAAATTTCAGTCAGTGCCAGAGTGGCGGCCTGCGACAGCACCGTCCTGCGCGTCCACGCCACCTGCCCGCGGCAGCCGGATGGTCGCGCCACCCCACGATCGGAGCACTCGTGTCCCTCCACGTCCCCACCCGGCGCACCGCCCTGCGCGCCCTCGCCGGAATCGGCGGAGCTCTCGCCCTCGGCGCCACCGCCTGCGGCCCCGACGACTCCGACGGCTCCGTCCGCGCCGGGGCGGCCACCGGCCCGAGCGGCTCCGCGGCCTCCCCGGGCGCGAGTGGAGAACGACGCTTCGGTGCCGAGTGGGAGAGCCACACCCGTACGTTCATGTCCTGGCCGGCCCTGTCCTCGGTCTGGGAGGACGACCTGCCCTACGTGCGGAAGGACATCGCTCGCATCGCCCGAGCGGTCGGGGAGTACGAGGCCGTGGTGATGATCGCCCGCCCGGAGCAGGTCGCGGCGGCCCAGCGGGCCTGCGGCTCGCAGGTCGAGGTCGTCCCGCTCGCCAACGACGACCTGTGGGCCCGCGACATCGTCCCCGTCTTCGTCGAGGACGACGGCGAGGTCACCGGCATCGACTTCAACTTCAACGGCTGGGGCAACAAGCAGGAGCACACCGACGACGCCCAGGTGGGCCGGAAGCTGCTCGCCAGGTACGGCCTCCCCCGCGAACAGGCGCCGCTCGTCGCCGAGGGCGGCTCCTTCGAGACCGACGGCGAGGGAACCCTCCTCATCACCGAGAGCTCGATCGTCAACGACAACCGGAACCGGGGGAAGAGCCGGGACCGGATCGAGGACGAACTCATCGAGACCCTCGGCGTGGAGAAGGTGGTCTGGCTGGCGGGCGTCCGCGGCGAGGACATCACCGACGCGCACGTGGACAGCCTCGTACGCTTCGCCGCCCCCGGCGTCGTCCTCCTCGACCAGGCGTTCCCCGGCACTCCCCCGGACTCGTGGTCCCGCTCGGCCGACCAGGCGCGGTCGGTGCTGAGCAAGGCGACCGACGCCCGGGGCCGGCGCTTCGAGATCATCGACCTGCCCCAGCCCGACCTCGGCAAGATCACCGGCGAGGGCGACGACTTCGTGTCCACCTACGCGAACTTCTACATCGCCAACGACTCCGTCTTCCTGCCCGGGTTCGGCGACCGGAAGGCCGACGCCCGGGCCAAGGCCATCCTCCAGGAGCACTTCCCCAAGCGGGACGTGGTGCAGCTGCAGATCGACACGATCGCCTCCGGCGGCGGTGGGATCCACTGCTCCACCCACGACCAGCCGGGCAAGCCCGCTGCCTGAGCCGACCGCCCCGGGTCGTCAACCGCCCAGGCCGTCAGCCGGACGGGCCGCCGGGGAACGGCGCAGAACCCGCTACCCCAGGACGAGAGCGGGGAGTTCGCGCATGTCGTGGAAGACGGTGGTGTCAGGGCCGGCGAGCCGTTCGGCCGGAGTGAGGCCCCCGGCGTATCCGAAGGCGCGCATGCCGGCGGCGCGCGCGGCCTCCACGCCGGGGCGGCTGTCCTCGACCACGACGCAGGCCGCCGGATCGACCCCCATCTGCCGGGCGGCGTGCAGGAACAGGTCCGGGGCGGGCTTGCCTCGGGAGACTTCGGTCGCGCTGTAGATGCGACCGTCGAAGTGGGCGTAGAGGCCGGTGCGGCCGAGGGTGTGACGCATCTTGTCGTGGGAGCCGCTGGACGCCACGCAGGTCGGCAGGGTGATCGCGGCGAGCGCCTCGGGCAGTCCCTCGACGGGAGTGAGATCGGCGTCCACGGCTTCGCGGTGCCGCTCCTCGAAGCGCTCCGACCAGATCGCGGCGGTCCGTTCGCCGAGCCGGGCGACGACCTGATCGCGGATGGCGGCGTGCGAGCGGCCGATGAAGCGGTCGACGACCTCTTCTTCGGTGAGTGGCCAGCCGAGTTCCGCGCCGAGGGCGACCTGGACGCGGGCGGCGATGCGTTCGCTGTCGACCAGTACACCGTCGCAGTCGAATATGACGAGTTCAATCGGCTTGATCATCCCGGCAGCATAGGAGGTCTCCCCGGCGCACGGGTCGCGCGCTTTTGTCCAATACGCCAGGTGGGTCCCGCCGCGAGGGTGATGTCTGCCGTCACGTTGACCAGGACGGCGTTCTCGGCAAGAAGGGGATCTCCTCATGAAGAAGTTGAAGGCCGCGCTGGCCGTCGCCGGTGCCGTCGCCACCTCCCTGGTGGCGTTCGCTCCGACCGCTTCGGCGGCGGACGGCTGCCAGCGGGACTGGCTGACCGCGGGTCACTGGGGCACGTACAGCATCGTGCAGAAGTCCGGCAGCGGCTGCCACGACGTGCAGGTGACCGAGGCGTGGGCGTCCGGTGGCGCCAGTGGCGACTCGTACCGTGCGCAGTACGTCAACTCCTCGGGTTCGTGGACGTGGGCCTCGCGCCCGTACCAGTGGATCCCGAACGGCAGCTACCCGGTGAACCAGTACATCCTGATCTCCGACCTGACCACGGGCCGCTACTTCGGCGTCTCGGCGTACAACACCTACGGCAGCGCCGTGCAGGTCGCCCACTGACCTTCCCGGTCGCCCATCGTCGCGTGCCCGGCCGTCCGCGAGGCGGCCGGGCACCGCACGACTCACCACGCACACGCAGGACCCACACCCACGCGTACAACGGAGGTTCGGGGACGATGCCCCGCCGCAACCCGCTCTCGCGCGCGGCCGCCCTGACGGCGCCGCTCCTCGTCGCGGCCGGCGTCCTGGCCGGTCTGACCGCCTGTTCCGGACCGACCGGATCATCCGGCCCGACCGCCGCCCCGGCACAGGACGGGCTTCCGCAACGTCCCTCCCCCACCGCCACGGTTCCGGTCACCTCCGCCCTGCCCGCGGACGCCGCGGACATGGTGCTTCCGACGACGGGCGTGCAGACCCGCTGGACGCAGGGGCTCGACGCCTTCGGGCGGCTGGCCGCGGACACGGCCGTACGGGAGTGCCTGGCCGAGCGGAACACGCCCGCTCCGCCGCACGAGCCGCCGGCCTTCGTGCGCTTCTCCGACATCCCCGACCTGCCGTTCATCGCGCGCAACGGCTTCAACGGCGTGATCGTCCCCGGCGCGGCCGACAGCTCGAAGGACCGGCCCGCCGAGGGCGCCGGGCAGAAGGTCCAGGAGCGCTGCATGCAGACCGGCATGGCCGTGGACCAGGGCCTGCGGTCGCTGTACCTGAAGGTGCAGGGCCAGTGGTTCCAGGAGGAGTCGTCGCTGCGCAACCACCCCCGGGTCGTCGCCGCGCTCCGGGGCTTCGGCCCCTGCCTGGCCGGGCACAAGGTCGAGGCGCGGGACGAGAACGCCTTCTTCGCGCTCGTCGACGCGCGCCTGCAGACGGGCGACACCACCGGCGAGCATGCCCTGGCGGGCGCGTACGCGGTCTGCATGAAGCCTGTCGAGGACGTCCGGTCCGAGCTGCGCAAGCCCCTCGCGGCACGCTTCCGAGCCGACCACCGCGAGGACATCGCGGCGCTGAACAAGGCCCTGCCCGCGAAGATCCACGAGCTGGAGCGGCGCTACTCCGTCCGGATCTCCTTCCCGGCGCTCTGACCGGACAGCCCTCGCGGTCCGCCCTCGCGGTCCGGCCTCGCGGTCAGCCCTCGCGGTCAGCCCTCGCGGTCAGCGCCGGGCGCCGCACGGGCGGCCGGCGCTCGCCGTGCGCGGTCAGCCCTCGACGCCCGTGGCGGAGTGGGCCGAGCCGACGGGCTTGGATTCCGGGGAGCCGCGCTGGCGGAGGTAGACGGAGAGGATGGCCATGGCGCACACCGCCAGGAGTTCGGACTGCCAGTTCTGCAGCGAACGGTTCCAGAAGTCGGCGGAGGCGAGGTAGGCGCTCCAGTCGATCGGGGCCTGGAGCTGGCGCAGCCGCGTGTCGTTGTAGGCGGAGACGCCGGAGACGGACTGCGCGAACCAGGAAAACACGAAGAAGACGGCCATGGCGATGCCGAGCGAGCGGGAGTAGAGGGCCTGCCGCCAGTCCTTCGTACCCGCCCACCGGGGCGACTCGGGCCGGGCGTGCTCGCCCATCCGCTGCTCGCGCTCGGACTCGACGCCCGCGTTGTCCAGGGGTTTCGACTCCGGCGAGCCCTGCTGGAGGAGGTGGACGGTCCCGAAGATGTAGAGGAAGAACTGCAGGAACTCGGACTGCCAGTTCTCGGTGACGTCGACCGCGAAGTCGGAGGACATGAGGTAGTCGCCGAGGCCGATCTGCTGGAGCCCCTGGACGGCGAGCTGCTCGTTGAACTCCGCCCGGCCCGAGACCGCCTGGGCGGCGAGGACGATCAGGAAGGCCGTCCCGAACGCCAGGGACAGGCTGTTGGCGCGCCAGAAGGACATGTGCTCCTTCCGGCCGGAGCCGCGCTCCGCCGTCACCGGTGCAGCGCTCCGATCGCGGTGAAGTAGCAGAGCCCGCCCAGGATGGTCAGGACGCAGGTGGCGAACATTGTCCTCATGGTCAGGATCCCTTCAGAGAGCACTGGTACGGCTCGTCTTCCGAGGCGGCGACGCAGCCGGCCGCGGTGACCTTCCAGCCGCGGTCGAACTGCGAGAGGAAGAGGGTGTCCCGGTCCATCCGCAGCAGCGCCTGGCGGCCGTAGACCTGTACGTCGCGCGCGGCGCCCGGGCGCGGCAGGCCGAGCGAGCGCAGGGCCGGGCCGCAGGGGCCCTTGCCCTCCTCCTCGACCTGGTCGCGGGTGTCGGGGGCGAGCAGCTCGCAGCCGGCCCGGTAGTCTCCGGCGGCCAGCGCCGCCGCGAACTTCAGGCCGGCATCCGTGGCGCCGTCCTCGCGGGCCGCCGAGGCTCCGCATCCGCACAGGAGGGCACCGGCGAGCAGGGCACCGGTCAGGGCCCGGGCTGCCCGCGGCCGCAGGGTCGAGACGATCGTCACCACGGCCCCACCCTGCCCGGACGGCGACCGGCAGGCGGAGCCGGGCGGCCGAATGCGCGGCAGGCGTCACTCGATCGGGGGGCGGCTCCCCGCTTCGACGACCATGACCAGGCGGAGTGAGCGAGCGTCCGACCCTTTCTTCCTCGCGCTGCTCCACCACAACGTGTTACGTCTTCGACGCCTGCGCGGGGCCCTCGGTCCCTCCCTCCTGGGAGGTCGACGCCCATCTCGTACGCGTCACGGCGCGCCCCGGCTCCCCCGGCCTGCCCTCGCCCGAAGGCCGGCACCTCGACGGATTCGACGTGAGCCCGCTCGGACAGGGCCCGCGGCAGGGTCCGGGCCACCGGGACATGCTGATGATGAGCTTCGCCGCCCGCCGGCAGTAGAGTCCCCGGTCGTGGAGATATCGACCCTATGGCGCAGGGCCGCGCGCCGCACGCCTCTCGTGCCCGGCCGGTGCGGTGGCGGCTACCACGTCCTGCGCACCGCGCGACTGGTGCTGCGCACGCCCCGGGACCATCTGGACGCGGCGATCGGCGAGGCGGCCGCCGCCGACGCGGAGGCGCAGCGATGGCTCGGCTGGCCCGCCGGCAGCGTCATCGACAGCCGGGTGGCCGAGCACCTCCTCGGCATCGACGACGACAACCGCGCCGAACGCCTGCACTCCTTCCGCGCCCCCGTGCGCCGGCGCCTGGCCCGACGGCTCGTGCCCGCCGGCCACCTCCCGAGGCACGCGCTGTTGGCCGTCGACGCGGCGACCGGCCGCGCGGTGGGGATGAGCTCGGTCATGCTGGACGAGACAACCATCGGCCTCCAGATCGCGCCGGCATACAGGCGCCAGGGCCTGGGCGCCGAACTCGCCCGGGCGACGGCCCGGTTCGCCCACGACCACCTGGGCCTGGAGCTCGTACGGGCCGGCACCGAGAAGTCGAACGACCACTGCCGCCAAGCCCTGAGCACCGCCGGCTTCCTCCCCTGCGACGGCCCGGCCCGGCACACCCTTCCCGACGGAAGGATCATCGACTCCGTCTGGTACCAGCACGGCCCGAACGAGCCCTCCCTCTGCTCCAACCGCCCGACCTGATCCGGCGGACTCGGCCAAGCCCCGCACCTGGGGCGCCCGGCTGGTCGCGTGCGGGGCCTTCGCCGTCGCCGGGGTGACCGACCGAAAAAAGGCCGGAAAAGAATCTCCGAACGATGTCGAGAACGCGTCGCCTGCTCCGTCCCAGGGGTGAACGCGGCCAGAATGGGCCGCACAGTACCGAGGAGACACCATGGCCAAGTACCTGCTTCTGAAGCACTACCGCGGCGCGCCGGCCCCGGCCAACAACGTGCCCATGGACCAGTGGACGCCGGAGGAGATCTCGGCGCACGTGCAGTACATGAACGACTTCGCGGCCCGGCTGGAGAAGACCGGCGAGTTCGTCGACGGGCAGGCGCTCGCGCCCGAGGGGGCGTGGGTCCGCTACGACGGCGAGGGCCGCCCGCCGGTCACCGACGGCCCCTTCGCCGAGACCAAGGACCTCATCGCCGGCTGGATGGTGATCGACGTCGACAGCTACGAGCGCGCGATCGAACTCGCCGGGGAGCTGTCGGCGGCCCCCGGAGCGGGCGGGAAGCCGATCCACGAGTGGCTGGAGGTACGCCCGTTCTTCACCTCGTCGCACACCATCACGGAGTGACGCACGGGAGTCACGAGGTGCCGCAACCGATGCCGATCGACGAGGGCCTGCTGAGGAGCCTCGTGCCCGGCGTGCTCGGGGTCCTCGTCCGCCGCGGAGCCGACTTCGCGGCGGCCGAGGACGCCGTCCAGGAGGCGCTGGTCGAGGCGATCCGCGGCTGGCCCGCCGAACGGCCCCGGGATCCGAAGGGCTGGCTGGTCACCGTGGCCTGGCGCAAGTTCCTCGACGCGAGCCGCGCGGACTCCGCGCGCCGGCGGCGCGAGGACCTCGTGGGCGAGGAGCCTCCGCCGGGTCCCGCGAGTTCGGTGGACGACACGCTCCAGCTCTACTTCCTGTGCGCCCATCCGTCGCTGACGCCGTCGTCCGCGGTGGCGCTCACGCTGCGCGCCGTGGGCGGGCTGACCACGCGGCAGATCGCGCAGGCCTATCTGGTGCCGGAAGCCACGATGGCCCAGCGGATCAGCCGGGCCAAGCGCACGGTCGCCGGAGCGCGCCTGGACCGGCCGGGTGACGTCTCCACCGTGCTGCGCGTCCTCTATCTCGTCTTCAATGAGGGCTACTCCGGTGAGATCGACCTGGCCGCCGAGGCCATCCGGCTGACCCGGCAGCTCGCGGCCGTCGTCGACCACCCCGAGGTGGCGGGGCTGCTCGCGCTCATGCTGCTCCACCACGCCCGGCGGGCCGGCCGGACCGCGCCCGACGGCAGCCTCGTACCGCTCGCCGAGCAGGACCGTACCCGGTGGGACACCGGGGCGATCGCCGAGGGCATCGGGATCCTGCAGGCGGCCCTGGCCCGCGACCGGCTGGGCGAGTACCAGGCGCAGGCGGCCGTCGCGGCGCTGCACGCCGACGCGCCGACGGCCGCGGAGACGGACTGGGTGCAGATCGTCGAGTGGTACGACGAGCTGGTGCGGCTGACGGACAGCCCGGTCGTACGGCTCAACCGGGCCGTGGCCGTGGGTGAGGCCGACGGCCCGCGCGCCGGGCTCGCCGCGCTCGCGGAGCTGGACGCCGCGCTCCCCCGGTACGCGGCGGTGGCCGCGTACCTGCACGAGCGCGACGGCGACCTGGTGAGAGCGGCGCGGCTGTACGCGGAGGCGGCGCACCGGGCGCCCGACCTCGCCGAGCGCGACCATCTGACGCGCCAGGCGGCCCGGCTCAACGCGCGCCTGCGTGGCTGAGGCGGAGCCGGTCCGTACCGGCGGAGCCAGTTCCGTGCCGGCGGAGCCGGTCCCGCACCGGCTGTTCCGGCTCCGCTCCGGCTCTACTCCGGCAGCGGCCGCTCGTCGATCACGTTCTTCATGACCAGGGTGGAGGTCAGGCGCTGGACGCCGGGCAGTTTGGCGAGCTGCTGGTCGTAGAGGTGCTGGTAGGCGACGAGGTCGGTGGTGGCGACGCGCAGCAGGTAGTCGGGTTCGCCGAAGAGGCGCTGGGCCTGGATGACGTGCGGGATCTCGGTGACGGCCTCCTCGAAGGCGGTGACGGTCTCGGGGGACTCCCAGCGCAGGGTGGCGAAGACGAGCGCCTCGAAGTTCAGGCCGATGGCGGCGGGGTCGACGACCGCGCGGTAGCCGCGGATGGCGCCCTCGCGTTCGAGGTCGCGCAGCCGGCGGTGGCAGGGCGAGACGCTGAGCTGTACGCGGGCGGCCAGTTCGGTGACCGTCAGACGGCCGTCCAGCTGCAGCTCGGTAAGAATCTTCCGGTCCAGGGCATCCATGGAGAAGATTCTCCCCCAGAGAGCGCGATCACGGGGTAAGAACGCAAACACTTACGGGCACATCCCGCCTAGCCTTCCCTCTCGGACACAAGGAACGTGAGAGGGAACCATCGATGGACACGACGACACTGGCAGCCTTCCTGGCCGTGGATCTGCTGCTGGTGTTCACGCCAGGCGCGGACTGGGCGTACGCGATCTCCGCCGGACTGCGGGAGCGGTCCGTGGTCCCGGCGGTCGCCGGGCTGGTCGCCGGCTACGCCGGGTACACGCTGCTCGCCGTCGCGGGCCTGGTGATGATCGTGGCGAGCTCGCCGTCCGTACTGACGGTGCTCACCGTCGCCGGGGCCGGGTACTTGGTGTGGCTGGGCTGGGGCGTGCTCCGGCAGCCGGCCGTGCCGACGGCGGCCGAGGAGGCGATCGGTGCCGCGGACGACGCCGGGTCCTCGGGAGCCGCCGGGGCCGCCGGGGCCTCCCGTGCGCGGCTCCTGCTCAGAGGCATGGGCATCAGCGGCCTCAATCCGAAGGCGCTGCTCCTGTACTTCTCGCTCTTCCCTCAGTTCATCCACACCTCGGGCGGCTGGCCGGTCGCCGCGCAGACCGGGCTGCTCGGCACGCTGCACATGACGGCCTGCGCCGTCGTCTACCTCGGTGTCGGCGTCCTGGCGCGCACTGTGCTGAAGACCCGGCCTTCGGCCGCCCGGGCCGTCACCCGCGCCTCCGGTGCCATGATGATCGTCATCGGCGGATTCCTGCTCGTGGAACGCCTGGCCGGCTGACCGACTGAGCGACTGACCGGCCGACCCGCTGACCGGCTGACCGACTGGCCCACCCCGCCCCGCCTCACCCCGCCCCGCCTCACCCGGCCCCTCCTCGACGCCAACGAGTCGCTGCGGGTGACCCGTCCGCGCGTCTGGTCGTGAGGCGAAGGCCCGCGCCTGGGACGGAGGGTGGACAACCGGGCGAGCACGCAGGGGTGTTAGCGTCCTTCCGTGGCGGAACACCAGGACGAGACCAGGGCAGCCTACGACGGGGTCGTCGAGTTGTACGCGTCGATGTTCTCCGACCGGCTGGAGACGCGGCCGTTCGCGCGGGCCATCATCGGCACCTTCGCCGAGCTGGTGCGCGGGAACGGGAACCTGCGGACAGCGGACGTCGGCTGCGGGCCCGGGCATCTGACGGCCATGCTGCACGAGCTGGGTCTCGACGCCTTCGGGATCGACCTCTCCCCCGCCATGGTCGCCCACGCCCGGCGGGCCCATCCGGCGCTGGAGTTCGACGAGGCGCGGATGGAGGCCCTGCCGGTCGACGACGGCGCGCTCGGCGGCGTGCTGGCGCACTACTCGATGATCCACACCCCGCCCGGCGAACTGCCCTCGCTGCTCGCCGAGCAGGTGCGCGTCCTCGCGCCGGGGGGCCTGCTTCTCGTCTCGTTCTTCGGGACCGACGGGACCGGCGGGACCGGCGGCTCCGAGCCGGTTCTCTTCGACCACAAGGTGACGCCGGCCTACAGCTGGCCGGTGGACCGGTTCGCCGAGCTGCTGACGGACGCGGGCCTCGTCCCGTTCGCCCGGCTGGTCCACGACCCGGCCTCCGAGCGGGGCTTCCTCGACGCCCACCTGCTGGCCCGCCGCGACTAGAGCGTGCCCACGGTGCCCACGGTCCGCGGCGCCCGGCCTCGGCCTC